>NZ_JAMPKE010000015.1:0-146515 GCF_039961955.1 Trichocoleus sp. DQ-A1 | reverse complement strand
AATCATCGACGTGGCAAAACAAAGCTTCTAAACTAAGCATGGGCGGGTAGATACTTGAGAACTCAGCACTTTCAGCGTATCTGCTCCGCCCTTTTTTATCCCGAACTCACGTTAGTTTAAATAACTTCATAGAAATGCTTATTTTTTAAAACACTATTGACAAATTAATTGATATATGTAGAAAATGCCTGCGGGCGTCTGTCGCCAGTGCTTGACGGGAAGCGAATCAGGATTAGGGGAAATCTCAAAGTGAACATTCTGCTAGTGGAAGATGATGAGCGTTTGGCACAAGCTCTCACCAAAACCCTCAGCGATCGCAATTATATAATTGACCGGGCAGCCGATGGGCAAGCAGGCTGGCAATTCGCACGGGCTGGTACTTATGACTTAATTTTGCTAGATGTGATGCTCCCCACACTGGATGGCATCAGTCTTTGTCAGCGGCTACGTTCTTTAGGGCGGTTGATGCCGATTCTTTTATACGCTGCCCATGAAATTGATGGCGATAAAGTCATTGCGCTGGATGCTGGTGCGGATGATTATGTCCTCAAACCCTTTGATTTAGAAGAAGTAGCGGCTCGTGTCCGCACTCTCCTGTCTCATTGCTGTTTATTAAAGCCGCCAATTCTGAAGAATGGCAGCCTAGGTCTTGACCCGCCTACCTTAGAGGGACGCTATGAAGGGAAAAACTTGCATCTTACCCCCAAACAGTATGCGCTACTAGAACTGTTTGTGCGCTGTCCGAATCAAGTCTTTAGCCGCAGCGAGCTTCTGGAACACCTGTGGTCGTTTGAGCAACCACCCGCTGAAGAAACCGTCCGATCTCACATTAAAGGGTTGCGGCAAAAACTGAGAGCCGCGGGCGCTCCCACCGATCTGATTGAGACGGTTTATGGGCTAGGATATCGCCTCAAGCCAGCTCAATCTCATCCTCCAACACAAGCGGTATCCTCCGCCCTACACCAGCCGCCGACGCTTGCTCAAACGCAGGCGGCAGTGATGAAAGTTTGGGAGCGCTTGCAAGGAGAGATTATCTCTCGGATAGATGTTGTTGAGGAGGCAACGACTGCTTTATTGAGAGACGAACTGGGCTTGGAGGAGCGCCACCGAGCAGTTTGGGCAGCTCACAAGCTAGCGGGTTCTTTAGGGATGTTTGGCTTTCCTTGGGGTTCTCAACTGGCTCGTCAGCTTGAACATAGCTTTCAACCGGAGACGCCATTGGATCGGGACATAGCGCAACACTTGTGCGAATTAGTTGCGGATCTCCGATGCGAACTGCGGCAGCCTCCAGCAATCGGGCGCAAAATTCGCTCGGTGTCGGTGGATGTAGAAATGCAAGATAGATTGTCTCAGATTAAATCTGGTTGATTGACCCTAACGGAGTTCTTGGCTCATTCCAATCCGGCTTGCTAATCCAGATTAAAATCTCCGATAAGTCAAAATAATTTTCAGATGTGTTGCATCCGTTGTTTCCTGAAATTCTTGCTGGCTTTTTTACCGCTCACCTTACCTGTTAAAGCTCAACAAATGGAAGTAACTGATAGCGATCGCTTGACTATTCGTTCTGTCATCACTAGCCAACTGGAAGCATTTCAGAAAGACGATGCTGAAGGAGCTTTCTCCTTTGCTAGCGCAGAAATTCAAGCTCAATTCGGGACGCCAGACAACTTTTTAAGGATGGTGAAGGCTGCTTATCAACCAGTTCATCGTCCTCGTTCCGTGATGTTTGAGAACATGACCACAATTGAAGGATTCCCAGCTCAGCAAGTGCTTCTACTCGATCGAGAGGGAAATTTGATCAGGGCACTTTATCTGATGAAAAAGCAATCTCAGGGTAAATGGAAAATTACTGGGTGTTATTTAGTGCCCGTAAAAGGAGAAACGGTTTGAATAGAAAATTGGTAAGAAGAGTTTTGAGTTTTGATGTGAGAAGATAGTGTTTAAGATGAAATCAAAAAAAGATAAATTTATACTTATAAATCTATGAGTTCGTCTATTTCCTCCCAAACACCTCGCCCCCCACTGCTACCGACACAAGCTTTGGCGGCAAAATCATTTCACTGGATCAACATTATTAGCTTGCTTTTAATGATTACCAGCGGACTACAGATTTACAACGCCAATCCGGTTTTTGGTGGACGCGGTGGTTGGCATTTTCCACCCTTGTTTTTACTAGGTGGCTGGCTTGCTGGAGGTAGACATTGGCATTTTGCTGCCATGTGGCTATTTGCTCTAAATTTAGTTTGGTACGGGATTTATATTTTGATAACTCGGCGCTGGAAGCATCGATTTGTGGGTGAGAAGGATGTGAAGGCACTGCAATTGAGCCACAACCCCAAGCGCATTGCTTATGCTTGGCATCGAATTGCTTACACCGCGATTATTCCGATTTTACTGCTAGCTTTGCTAAGCGGACTGGGAATGTATAAACCAGCTCAATTTCACTGGATTGTTGATTTATTTGGCGATTGGCAAGCATTGCGAATTGTTCACTTCATGAGTGTGCCAACTGTCATACTCTTTGCAATGGTTCACTCTTGGCTAGCTCTTAAAGTAGGAGGTTCTCGGTTAATTGATTCTATGTTCTGGTAACGGTATTTTATAATAAGCTGTAGGTTGGATTACAACAATCCTAAAGCTCATTATCAATCTAGTTTTCTTCTTCAAAATGAGTTCACTGAATTTCTTACAGTAACTCTTAAAGGAGGAGGTTGCTATTTAAGTTATTGAATATTTTAGTAGAGATATTTTATGAACTTGATTCAAGTTCCCCGTCGCAGATTTCTGCAATTATCAGGACTTTCTAGTATTGGCTTACTTCTGGGGGGTTGTGCGTTCAGCGTGTTTGAGGGGATTGCAGGTAAAGCTTTTGAACCCCTCAACCAAAGTGTTGAAGAGTTACTGCTAAATCCGCAAAAACCTGTACCTGAATTTCCTGCTAGCCAGATTGAGCCAGATGCTTTAATTATTAATACATTTGACTTTACGCCACAAATAGACCCTGTTGCGTTTCGCCTAAATGTAAATGGCGAGGTTAATAATCCTTTGAGTCTTAGTATGGCGGATCTTCAGCAAATGCCTTTATCCTCAATGACAATTCGCCATGTCTGTGTCGAAGGTTGGGCGGCAATTGTACAGTGGGGGGGCATCCAACTGCGGGAAATTGTATCTCTGGCGCAACCAAAAGCGAATGTCCGCTATGCTTACTTTAAGTCGGCGGATGGTTATTACGAAAGTTGGGATATTGCTTCTGCGTTGCATCCCCAAACTCTCATGGCGTACCAAAAAAATGGTCAACCTTTGTCGGTTGAGAATGGTGCCCCTCTACGTCTAGCTTCCCCGATTAAACTCGGATACAAGCAAAGCAAATGGGTAACAAGCATTACGCTAGTTAGCGATTTGTTACCTTATAAAGGCTATTGGGAAGATCAAGGTTATGAATGGTTCGCGGGACTATAGTTGCAGCCTGCGTCACACTTCTATTTTTATCTTGAACTTTGATACGAATGGTAGATGCATGCTCTGGAAGTTATTTCAAAGCTTTTTTTAAAGCCATAAAATAACTTTGTTCAGCAAGATTGAGAATTCCCGAATCATACTTCAATCAAAAAATATCAATCTTGAGCCAAGCGATCGCGTTCTTTGAGGTCATTGCATTGAAAGCGTAGGGGAGTCTCTGATACTCCCCTACCGACGAGGCGTATACTACCTACCTGTCGTCTATTACAACGCAATTTTCACTTCCTTGAAAATTAATCAGTTGCCCAAGACTTGCCCAAAAGCTGCGATCGCAGATTGAGCATTTTGAATCTGCCGAACGAAGTGGCAGATGTAGCGCTACTTAAGCGGCGCGGCGAGTGAGTAAGTTCCACAGGAAGACTGCAATAATTGCGCCTAAAACAGCGACAATGATTCCAGGAATGCTCAAGCTAGAAGCTGCTAATTGTAGAGTCCCCGTTTGCAGGAAAGTACCGATACTACCGCCTACGAAAGCTCCAATGATACCTAGTAGGATGGTTCCAAGAATACCACCACCTTGATGACCCGGATAAATAGCTTTAGCAATTGCACCAGCAATCAGACCTAAAACGATCCAAGCAATAATGTTCATGGTTCTGATTCCTTAAAAGTCTCTTCTTTACATTTACAGATTAACAGTTCAAATAGAGCAATCCTATCTGCCACACGATATAAGTGTCTTTACCCCAAAAGATAGGCAAACGGTATTCTTTTCACGTTCAGGTTCCTACAGCGCTAATTCCTCTATTGATTGCACCGAACTTTCCAGGCAATTAATAATATTTAACATTGGGGTAAAAGAAGATAAACGCTTAGGTTCAAGCTCTAGAATTGCCTTTATCCTACAAAAAAATTAAATAAAGCATCCTTCGGACTGATGTTAGATTGCCGAGCAGTATGATAATCTCCGGACGAATAAATCGGGGGAATAAGCAGTGAGAGCGCTGATCCGGCTGGGAATTGCACTGTTACTTATGCTATTTGGGTTAGTTAGTTACTGCACTACGACAGTCGAGAACCCGGTAACTGGGGAAAAGCAGCGGGTGCAACTTTCGCCAAAGGAGGAAGTCGTCCTAGGACTGCAAGCGCGATCGCAAATGGCGGCAAAATTTGGCGGTCTGTACCCAGATCCGGCGCTACAAAACTATATTGACAAAGTAGGAAATGAGGTGGTGCAGGAGTCAAAGGCGAAGACTTCCGGCTATCCCTTTGAATTTCATCTGCTGCGCGATCCTCAAACGATTAATGCCTTCGCGTTGCCGGGAGGACAAATTTTCATTACTGCGGGTTTGTTGCGTCGTCTTTCTTCTGAAGCGCAACTGGCGTCTGTGCTGGGGCATGAGGTTGGGCACGTTGTGGGACGTCACGGAGCGGAACGCTTGGCAAAGCAGCAACTCGGTACAGCACTAGTGACAGCGGTTGGAGTCGCAGCGAGTGATGACCAAGGTGGGGGTCGGCAGGCGCAAGTGATTGCCCAGGCAGTGAACCAGATTGTCAATCTGCGCTACGGACGGGAGGACGAACTAGAAAGCGATCGCCTTGGCGTTCAGTTTATGGCGCAAGCTGGATATAACCCTAAAGCCAGCGTCGAAGTGATGCAGATTCTTGCGAGTGCGAGGAGTGGCGGTGCATCTCCGGAATTTTTCAGCACCCACCCCAACCCTGAGAACCGAATTCAAAAACTACAAGCTTTAATCTCTCAAACCTATCCCAACGGCGTTCCACCGCAATTAGAGATTGGACGCGAGGACTTTACTCAGTCTGTGCGATCGCGTTTGCCACCCGCAACTCAGTAACGACCGGGAAACTCACCCTTACAGCCCTCAGCCCTTCAAGACAGCACATTCCGAATGTAGCCCCACTTCCCGCCACTGAAAGACAATTCCCCATTCTCACCGGAACGCCACGATCCACCAATATTAACCAGCGCCAATCCTTGGGAAAAGGATTGCGCGTTGTCAAATTCTGTAGGAATGACCAGCTTTCCTATCTTGTTAATATAGCCCCACTTGCCAGCAATTTTGACTGCTGCTAGCCCTTCTACAAAAGACTCAGCATCCTCAAATTGCGGCAAAATTACCACCTTCCCAGTTTTATCGATATACTGCCATTTCCCAGCAAGTTTTACCGCTGCTAATTTTTCTGAAAAAGATTTAGCGTCCTCAAATTGTGGCAATATTACCAGCTTTCCCGTCGTGTCAATATAACCATATTTTCCACCAACACCAATGCGTGCCATTCCTTCCGAAAAGGCATCAGCGCTATCAAATTGCGGAGGAATTGTGAGGGTGTTTGGATTAAAAATAGTTTGGAAGCGAAGCAGAAAGTTGTTGATCCAACCCTGAGGAGCATCTAGCGCCTTAGTGTTCCTCCGATCGATGTAGCCCCACTTGTTCTCTATCTTGACTGCTGCCAACCCTTCTGAAAAAGACTTAGCTTCATCAAATTGCAGCGGAATGACGAGTTTCCCCGTATTATCGAGATAACCATATTTGCTACCAATTTTTATCGCTGCCATCCCTTCTCTAAAATACTCAGCGCTATCAAATTGGAATCGGCTAATCAATTTTCCGGTAGTATCAATAAAGCTCCATTTATAGCCCATTTTGACCCGCGCCAGCCCGCTATGAAAAGAATCCACCCAGTCAAATTGGGGCTGGCTGACACTTTTCCCGGTCGTGTCGATATAGCTATATTTGCCACCAATTCTGCGATTGGTAAAGCCAAGCTGTTTTAATTGTGAGGGATTAAAGGGTGCAGGCTGGGAGTAGGGGCCAGAACGCAAGGCTTTCGCTAAGGCATCGTTGTCTTCTCGCAGACCTTCGTAGAAGAAGAAAACTTCGCCTTGGATGCCACGAAAGCGATTGTAAGCGATCGCTTGCAACAAGTATTCGGCGCTGATGCGATATCCACCGACTTTGAGTAAAATACCGGGTATCAGGGTTGGTAGTTGTGCGGCGGTAAATTGCTGGGCGACAAGACTATCAACCAGTTGTTTGTAACTAGAGAAATCGCGGCGATACAACTGTGGATGCATCATATCAACTAACCCGCGATCGCTCCAAGCTTTGGGATCTTGCAAGTATTCCTGAAGTGCCCAACCGTGGGGACTCGGTGCCAGTGAAATCAGCAAGTCTGGCTTAATATTAATGACTTCTTGGTAGAGGCGAGTTAAAAAATCCGTGAGAATATCCGCACGCCACTGAAGCCATTGCGGATCTTTTGGGTTTTGTGGAGGATTTTGGAAGAACTGCTGAAAGTAGCGATCGCTTGTTCTTCGATCGTAGCCCCCTTCGCTTGGAAGTGCAGGCAGGCGATCGTCCCCTTGAATGCCGCTAATATCGTAATTTTTGACAACTTCTAGCACTAAATTGAGTAAGAATTCCTGCACTTCAGAATCAAGGGCATTCATCCACTCGAAACTGTTCTTTTTAACTAAATTCCCGCTGTTATCGCGGGCACCCCAATCAGGTTTTTTCGCTAGAATATGCCCGCCATTTTGATTGTAAGAAGCGGCGAATCCGTATTCAAGCCAGGGAATCACCGCAAGTCCAACTCGACGCGCCTCAGTTACCATTTCAGCTAAGGGATCGCGATCGCGATATCGCGGATCAATTTCGACCCCAAAATTGTCTCGCATCACTTTACTGGGATATAGCGTAAAGGCACTATTCCAAATAACAGGAAAAACCACATTGAACCCAGTTTGAGCGAGGAAATCCATCGCCGCAGCAATGTTTTGCCGAGAATTCAGGACTTTGCTATCTGTCGTGGTAATCCAGACACCGCGAGTTTCCATTACTGCCTCTTTGGCGCGTATTGTCTAATGAGTGCCACTCCTTCAGAAAAAGCATCCGCTTCATCAAATTGTGGCGAGATTACGAGTTTACCTGTTTTATCGATATAACCCCACTTGTCAGCAATTTTGACTCGTGCCAATCCTTCCGAAAAAGCTTCAGCTTCATCAAACTGCGGTTGAATCACCACAAATTCCATCCCTGGAATATACAGCAAGGGCACGCCAGAGATGCTCAAAGCGCGACAAATCAAAGCCGCAATCTCGCCTCTCGTGGCATTCTGATTGGGGTTAAAGCGTCGGACATTCGGATAATTGACGACAAGATATTTTTCGGTTGCAGACGCGATCGCGCCAATTGCATAATTAGGAATCTGCGCCGCATCCTCAAAATACTTCTTTAATATTTCGCTAGGATTTGTGGGAGCGTCATACTTCAACCCCGACACCAAAGCCACCAAAGCTTGCACTCGCGGAATCGGCTGGCTGGGCTTAAATGTGCGATCTGGATAGCCAGACAAAAAACCAGCCCGATAAACAATTTGAATCGCCTGATAAGCCCAATGACTTGAAGGTACATCCACAAAGTTAATCGCATTCCGAATCGGGACAGTATTGGGAAACGCTTTTCGCACCAGCGCCGCAAACTCCGCCCGCGTCACCTGTGCATTCGGACGGAAGGTACCATCTGGATAGCCGCTAATTAGATTTCGCGCTTGCAGTTGTTTGATACACTCTTGCGCCCAATGGTTTTGAATATCAGAAAAAATGGAATTGTTCAACCTGAATAACTCCTGACTTCTAATTTCTCTATTAATACAATTGTCATATTTAAAGACAAAATATTTGCTTCACCCTATATTTTTTGGCAAAAGGTAGAATCTTATCCTAGCCCCCCTTAAAAAGGGGGGTTGGGGGATTTCTAATAATCAAGCATCAATAATGATCGTCTTGATTAACAATTTTAATCTTGCTAGCGGCTTTAGTCGCTTTATCCCGCGCCTCTTGGACATTACTTGCTTTCGCCAAAGCAACTCCCATTCTGCGGTTAGGGCGAGAATTTGGCTTTCCAAATAACCGGATATCTACATTCGGTTCAGATAAAGCCTCTTGTACCTCCATAAAAGCGATTGAATTTGAATGCTTACTTGCCAGAATTACTGCACTTGCTGAATCCCCTAATAGTTCTATTTTAGGAATTGGTAAGCCTAAAACCGCTCTTAGATGCAATTCAAATTCATTTAGATTTTGAGAAATTAATGTCACCATTCCCGTATCATGAGGTCTGGGAGAAAGTTCGGAAAAAATTACAGAATCTTTGGTAATAAAGAACTCTACCCCAAAGATTCCAGCGCCTCCCAAAGCATCAGTAACTTTTTGCGCGATCGCCTGTGCTTCTAAAAGCAATTTCTCTGGCATTTCTGCGGGTTGCCAAGATTCTTGATAATCCCCCCTTTCTTGACGATGACCAATAGGAGGACAGAAAATAGTTGGAGCATTCCACTGCTTAATCGTTAGCAAGGTTATTTCTAATTCAAAGGGAATGAACTCTTCGACAATAATTTTTTGAGTATCTCCTCTAGAACCTTCAATTGCGTACTTCCATGCCGCTTCAACTTCATCGCTCGAATTGACAACCGATTGACCTTTTCCAGAGGATGACATCACAGGTTTCACTACATTAGGAAACCCAATTTTGTCGCAAGCATCAATAAATTCTTCTAGCTTTGTTGCATAAGCATATTTAGCAGTTCTAATTCCTAACTGTTGATGGGCAAGTTCCCTAATCCGGTCTCGATTCATCGTGTAATGGGTAGCAGTAGCAGTCGGAATGACTGTAAAACCCCTCTTTTCAAATTCAATCAGTTTCTCTGTCCTTATCGCTTCGATTTCCGGAATAATTAAATCTGGCTGATGTTTTTGCACGATGGCTTCCAAGTCATCAGCACTAAGCATAGAAATTACTTCGAATTCATCAGCAACTTGCATTGCTGGAGCATTATGATAGCGATCCACTGCAATGACATAGTTGCCCAGACGTTGAGCAGCAATGACAAATTCTTTGCCGAGTTCTCCCGAACCAAGCAGCATAATCTTTTGAGGAAGCTTCAGAGAGTGTCCCATTGATTTTTTGACTTCGAGCTATCAGATTTCGCCAATTCATTGTAAAACTAAGCAGCGCTATTTAGATCGCGATCGCCTAGAATTTATACATTATCCTTTCCTAACCCTCTTCTGTCGCTTTCCGAAGTAAGCAAGTAGTAAATAAGTGAAATTATCCAGAAGCATAACAGGGTTTAAATTGATTCATTGCAGCAATTAAATGATTGAATCCTAGTAATAAATGTGAATCAGGGAAAATGTTTAGCCAGGGATAAATTACCCAAAATAGTAAGAGTGGTTGAATAATTAGACGCCAATTATTTATAGTATTTCTCCATCCGCATTCATGGTTCTATTGTTGATGATTTGAAAAATCAATAGAACTAGTTTTTTGTACCTCAGTCTCAATTTTACAAGATTGATTTAAGCCTAAAAAGGCTGGAGAATTTAAACTAATCATTGTGTAAACACAAAAAATTAGTTCCCACCATCTCTCAACATGTTGGAAATTCGTGAAACGGTAATCTGTCCAGCCCAGTTCCTGCTTACACTGTCGAAAACCATATTCCACCCAAGTTCTTAATCCATACAGGTTACCTAAAATTTTCTTCAGGTTCCCTTGCAGATTTATCATTATGAAAGAAGTAGAATTCTCCGGCATGGTTTCTGGGTCTGTAGTTATTTCCCAGTGAGTTATGGCTCTCTTTTTACCATAGATTATTTCTCTAATATATCTAATTTCTGATTTTTGATCGCTAAAGGTTCTTTCAAATCTACACCACTTGTTCGCCCTAACCCCCTGACCTACTGGTAGCCAAACTCCATGATTACTTCTTATTGCTACGACATAACCTAATTTGTATTCAGCGACTTTTCTAATGAATTGACTACTTTCACCATATAAGCTATCAGCTAGTACTAATTCAATAATAAACCCTGATTCAATTAATTCAGTAATAATTTCTAATGCCAACTCTATTTTCGTTTTATATTTATCCTCTGGTTTTAGCGTCCCTTTTGGTTTGAATACTTTTACACTTAATGGAAAAGTTATATTAGAGTCAACTCTATAGGCATTGACGGAAACTATCCCATTCTCCACTTTCCCCACACTTCCTAAATATTGTCTTGTTACATAATCGGTCTTTTTCCCTTTCTTCCTATCTCCTGTTTCATCTATTACTACCGTAATCGCCTGACCATTTAGTGCTTTCTTGAGGTTATTTAATCTTCGGTGTTTTAATTTATCTACTGACCAATCTGAGTTGGCTAGAAAATGATGTAATGACTGGGCGGAGTTTATCCTTACGACTTTTGCTATCTCTGGTAATGATTTTCTTTTGATTGGTGACATTATTCCCAGATGTAAATATTTGAAGCACTCATAATTTCTTACTTCTTTAAATAGGTCTTTATACTCGGCACAATATTCATCTATAATGGCAACTGTTGGGTGAGCATCTCTTGCCAAATGTTTCAGGATTTGTAATTCTACATTCATTGCCCTACTTAGCTTTCAGGGTTTTCTTTTTTTCTTCTTTTATTCAGAATACCCGGAAAGTGACAGAAGAGGGATAATTCTCATCGGAGTTTGAGTATCATCCAAACAGGAAGTAACCCTACAACTCTCGGTTATGAGTTTACTTGTTTGACTGGATGCTAGAGACTTTTTCTACAGTTAGGGAAAGTTTAGTAGGAGAGAAATAAAAAAAAGGTGATCGCGTTAAGGGCGATCGCCTTTTTTCTTTGGGTTAAGAGTTATGGGTCAAGAGCCATTGATAGACTCACGACGAATAACTCAGGACTAATGATTAAAGACTCAGATTACTTAGTTTCCGTCACCCGCCAGCTGAGTTTTAGATTGATCCAGAAATTCCACAAAGTCACGGCAGCGATCGCAATTAGCTTCGCAACGTATTGATTCACACCCAGGACATTGAACAGCAAATTCAGGATCAAAAGGTTTAATACCAGCCCACTCAGACAGACCAGATTAAATTTCAACAGCCGCTTGAACCGCTTGTTCCATCCCTGTTGGCGACTGGAAATGTCAGCAAAAGTCCAGCTGTCATTCCACAAGAAATTATTGATAATTGCCAGCTCCGAAGCCAAAGCTGCACTGGTCGTCAGTCCTAATCCCACTTGGGTACGCAGCAAATAAAACACTGCCATATCTACAAATACGCCACTGAAACCGACTGCACCAAATCGGAGAAATCGACCAATGGGCCAGCGGGAAAGGCGTAACCTCAGCAAATGCCGCAGATAATCTACATATTGCTTCGCACTGACCTTACTTTCCCCCGCTTGGCGTTCTTGAAACACGTAGCCTGCTTCAGCAATCCAACGGATATCGCCCCGACCCAGCACCTCAATCAAAATCTTGTAACCCACCGGACTCAGTGTTTTTCCCACCAAGCACTCGCGGCGTACCAAAAAATAACCACTCATCGGATCGGAGACACGACCCACTACTCCAGGCAGCAGTATTAACCCCAGCATCTGGGCACCACGAGATAAAAATCTACGTACAATACTCCAGTCGCTGACACCGCCACCTTCCACATGGCGACTAGCCGCCGCCAAATCTGCGCCCCGATCCATTTTCGCTAACAGCTGCAATAACAACTCTGGTGGATGCTGGAGATCGGCATCAATTACACCTAATATCTCTCCCCGTGCTGCCTGCCAGCCGCGAATTACCGCTGTCGAAAGTCCCCGTTCTTCAACCCGCCGCATCACTCGTAGATGCGGATACTCCAACATCAGAACCTGAGCGATTTCCCAAGTTCCGTCGGGGCTATTATCATCGACCACAATCAGTTCATAGTCATTCGGGATAGCTCCATCCAACAACTGAGTCAGTAATCGGACAATCTCCCGGATGTTGTCCCCTTCGTTATAGGTAGGAACCACTAAAGAAAAACGGATCGGGCGCGTCTGCGCGTACCCGCGCTCGTCCCCTAGTGTCTGAGATGTCTTAGAGCCTGTTAAAGTTGTGGGAAGAGCTAATTCAGAGATTTGCAATGATTCTGATGGAACCCGCAATAGGGGTGGCAATCCAGGAAGCGTGGGATTGTTTTTAATATCTTTGCGGCTTTCCACCATATATCTTTATTCCTCTTTAAAGTCAATAAAATCAAATACTTGCAGCTAAACTTAGAGCCTGAGCGATGTTCTCAGATTCAGCCTCTCCAGACTTCAGAGAAATCTGACCCTCTCATCTTGAGATCCTTAAAAAGATCCGTAAAAATTAGCGGCTCCTGTCAGGTACGCAAACTTACGGTTTTAGGGCTGCTCTATACTACGCAACAAGTACTTAATACCACATCCGTACGGCAGTATCTTTACTTAATCTTTAAATTAGTAAGTAGATTTACAGGTCAACCTGTAAAGATTGAGTGAAATGATATCTAAGCTACTGCAAATGTTACAAGATTGATGTAAAAGAGCAAATCAATTTTCTTCAGTAAAACTCGCAAGAGATTACCTTTTTACCTAGAAAAGAGATTTTAATAAATTGTAATATATTAAGTCAGTAAAAATTCGCATAAAAAAGTCTGCTGACACAATAACTTGATTTGAATATCCGTAAATTTGCTCAGAATTGCATCTTTTCTCAGGTTACACTAATGGGCAACTTTTTCTTAGCCTCTTTTTTCAGGACGATAGAGAATCGAAATGTCAAGCAAATTTTGACAAGATCCTCCAGTCCCCGCTGCATTAGGGGAGAAATCCCAAAAATTGCACGCTGGGTTTAATTTTCGATCTTTAATTGTTTTTGTAGAGATTGGCGCATCACGTCCACTGGCGGCTCGCGGTTTAACCAGATTTTCAGGGCGGCGGCTCCTTGTTGGACGAGCATTTCCAGTCCATCAACGATAATTGCGCCTTGTCTTTGTGCTTGTTGCAGAAACCGGGTAGGGTTGGGCTTGTAAATCAGATCGTAAGCGATCGCGCCTTCTGGCAAATTGGCGATCGCTTCTGCATCTAAGGGAGACTCGTCAACCTTCGGGTACATCCCAACAGGTGTTGTATTGACTAACAAAGATGCTTGAGAAATCAGGTTCGGTAGTTCTTCCCAAGAATGAATGCTGATTTCCACTGGTAAGGATGAATTGCGCCAGCTATTTTGAAAGGCGGTTAAATTCTCCCGGTTTCGCCCAACAACATGGATTTGGGCACAACCTAGTTTTTTACAACCGGCAACCACTGCCCGCGCCGCACCACCATTGCCTAAAATGACCGCTAGACTTTGGCTCCAATCCCCCTGGTTAGCTTCCAGGGGGGCGAGGAAGCCTTCAACATCCGTATTCGTGCCCATCCATCCCTTATCCGTCTTCGTAACGGTGTTGACGGCTCCTATCGCTTGGGCAATGTCGGATACTTCTGATAGCAGGGGGATAATTGCCTGTTTGTGGGGAATGGTAACGCTAAAGCCCACAAAATTATCCATTGCGGCAAAACCGGCGATCGCTTTCTCTAAATCTTCCGGCGCGACCGACAAAGGTACATAAACGCAATCTAATCCTAAATGAGCGATCGCCGCATTGTGCATCACCGGCGATAGGGAATGCCCGATGGGATGACCAATCACCCCTAAAAGTTTGGTTGTACCTTGAATCATCTGCATTTGGAAAAGTTGGTAACAAGCATCGCTTCTTACTACCATACGGCTATCGGAAATCTTGTTGACAAGCAATTAAGAGCGACTTGCCACGGGGATGAGAAAAATCATTAACGACCAACAACTGACAACAGATAAATAACCAAGCTCAGCAAAACTGAGTTGTATGCCAAAATCAGGATTGATGCATACTGAGCGACCATGCTGGGAACACAACTGGGAGGGCGCTATAAAGTAGTCAAAGTCCTAGGAGCTGGAGGATTTAGTCAAACTTACATTGCCGAGGATACGCAGCGACCGAGAAACCCTAAGTGTGTTGTAAAGCACCTCAAACCTGCTCGTCAAGATCCTGCTTTTTTGCAGGTGGCTCGACGGATGTTCAAAACCGAGGCAAAAACGCTTGAAAAACTGGGCCACCACCAACAAATCCCTCATCTGCTAGCTTACTTTGAACAAGATCAACAATTTTACCTGGTGCAGGAGTTCATTGAAGGTTCGCCGCTGAGCGATGAATTGCACCAAGGTACGCGACTGAGCGAATCTGAAATTATTCAGTTCTTGCAGGATGTACTGGGCATCCTGGAGTTTGTTCATGCTTATCAAGTCATCCACCGCGACATCAAGCCGAGCAATTTGATCCGGCGGCGACAGGACGGCAAATTAGTTTTAATTGACTTTGGCGCGGTCAAGGAAATCCGCACCCAGTTGACGAGTGGAACCGATCAGACCAGCATTACAGTCGGAATTGGCACTCAAGGTTATGTGCCGAGCGAACAACTAGCGGGTAAGCCAAAATACAGCAGCGATATCTATGCCTTGGGGATCACTGCCATCCAACTGCTGACTGGGTTAAGACCGAACCAGCTACCAGAAGATCCTGAAACCTCTGAGATTATTTGGCGGGATAAAGTAAAGGTCAGCGATCGCCTAGCAGCAATTTTAGACAAGATGGTACGATACCACTTCCGCGATCGCTACCAGTCCGCTACAGAAGTCAGCCAAGCGATCGCTTCATTGACAGAGGTATCCTTATCTGAAAATACGCCCGTTCCAGAAAATTTTGCTCCAGAAAATATTGCTGACAAAAGCGGGCAACAAATTAGCGATCGCGCGGGTGTCCTTGAGAAAAAGGCATCGCCGATCCGTTTAGCGATCGCCAGTATCCTCGCTACCAGCTTCTTGCTAGGGGTGAGGCAACTGGGTGGTTTGCAGTCCTTGGAACTGGCAACCTTCGATCAGATGGTGCGGTTACGGTTTGCGACACGGGTATTGGGAGACTTAGATCGTTCATCCCCAATGGAAGGGCCAGATCCTCGCCTTTTAGTCGTCGAAATCACCGAAGCAGATATTAAAGCTCAAAACAGATATCCGCTATCCGACCGGACTCTGCATCAGCTGTTAGCGCAACTAGAACGGCATCAACCACGAGTCATCGGTTTGGATATCTATCGCGACATCCCGATGGAACCCGGTCATGCAGAATTATCCAGGCAATTACAAAAGAGCGATCGCATCATTACCGTCTGCAAAATCAGCGATATCGATAATCCTGGAGTTGCACCGCCAAAAATTGTCCCGGAAGACCGCCTTAGCTTCGACGATTTGGTGATCGATCCCGATAACGCCGTTCGCCGCAGTCTCTTGTTTGCGACTTCCGATGTCGGTGCCTGTAAGACCCCCTACTCCCTCGGTGCGCGTTTGGCACTGCGCTACCTGGAACAACTGGGAATCGAGGCACAACCGCACCCAAAAAATTATCTCCAGCTCAATTCAATTGTCTTCAAACCCCTAGAAGCCAATTTTGGAGGATACCAGCAGGCAGATTCAGGCGGCTACCAGATCCTGCTCGATTATCGCTCCGCTCATAATATCGCCCAGCAGGTAACGCTCACTGAAGTTTTGAAAGGTCAGATTAACCCCGATTGGGTTAAAGATCGCATTGTTCTGATCGGTGTCACCTCACCCACAGTTGATAACGTTTTTTATACCCCCTACGGGGGCAGTCGTAAGATGTTTGGGGTAAGGGTGCAAGCACAGACCGTCAGCCAAATCCTCAGCGTTGTTCTAGACAAGCGACCTTTGTTTTGGTCTTGGTCGGAATGGGTTGAGGTGCTATGGATTGTGGGATGGGCAGCCGTTGGCGGCATTTTAGCTTGGCGAATCCGTCATCCCCTGCGATTGATTGTGGTTGGAACTGCAACGCTGGGCATTTTGTTCGTTACCGGCTTCTATTTCTTTATGCAGGCAGGTTGGGTACCTGTCGCAGCACCAGCGCTGGGTTTGCTAGGTAGCGGCGGCTCCACGATCGTCTGTCGGCTGGCTCCAAAAAGAAGAAAACAAGAGCAACCTAAAATTCCCCAAGAGACGCTTTCAGCACCGATAGATAACTGCCCCCCAGAGGAGTCAATCCCAGCAGATACGCTATTCACTCAGGAAATCAGCTTCCACTCAGGTTCTACACAAACAACGATGGGTGGCAACTTAGAACCTAATCAGTGCCACTCTTTCTCTCTTTCCGCCACTGAGGGGCAGCTATTGACAGTGGCAGCGGTAGAAGGCAACGTCAATATCACCGTAATCGATCCGGAAGGGCAAACGGTCGGGACGATTACCGATGGCGCACAGTGGCAAGCATTGCTGCCTTCTGCTGGCAATTACAAAATTGAAGTGTACGCGCCTGATGCATCTGTTTATACGGTCAGTTTTGATGTCGGAAACGATGCAACGGAAAGTTCAAACCCGACAATTCTCACAAATTCTCAATTGAACAGCAATAATAGTTTGACAGAGACAAGGATAGACGGCTAAAAAATTTATTGAGTTTGTTTTGCTTGAGATTGCTAATAGTTAATCGATTGATTAATGAATTGCACAATTATGGGTATATAGGAATCCTATTTCAGTAGTGAGATGGGAGGATTTAGCTCCCCGATTTTTCCTTCACGAATCATGGAGAATTGGTATAGCAACGAGCAGTGAATTGGAGCGCCTTAATGGGTCTGAGTCTGTGCCGCTGGCTCCTCTCGCTGAGCTTTAAATGCAGACGAACCGGGAAGAGATTCTAGAGCGAGCTGACCTGCGATCGCTTTCTCTTCCACACTGCCTTGAATCTTAATTTCCCTTTCGCACTTGATGAATCGACACCCCAGCCCTATCAGTCGGGAGAGTCAATCACGATCAGCGTATAATTGCCCCAATGGCAACTCCTGAGTTGTAGAGCGATCGCTGCCATCAATCAGTCTACCCTCAACCTAATTTCTCAATAGTATTTGAGCAGATTCTTAAATATTTCTATATCTTTTTGCTGCCAGTTGAAGATTGCTTGGCTTCACATGGACTTTGCTAACCAAGTTTCTGCGAGGAGTGAGTCAGGGATCGGGCTTTTATGTCTCTCATCAACTGAAGAAAAATTTTTTAATTAATAGCTTGTCACTCAGCGGCAAGTTTCACTTTTTCCACATTTACAAAGCGAGGTTGCAATGTGACAACCGTTTTGCGATCGCAATCCTTTACCTGACATTGCTAAATTAAACTTTGATTTAGCAATGCCCAATTTAGGGCAATCTAGAGATTCCAGCTAAATCTTGGCAAATTCACCAGAATCTGCCTCAACCGTTTTAGCTTGATAAAAGCAGTTTTGAAGAAAGGCTTTATGTAGGCGATCGCTAGATAGTTGTTGTCACGTATACAAACAAAATTCATAAACCTTAAACTGCCTCTCCCACCAAGTATGGACAAGCAAATTTAGCTGATCTGGGGGGAAGAGGGGTTTGAGACAGACAGATAAAACTAAATTCTTCCCTTGACTTACCAAAATAGAATTTTCATGTTTAATAATGAAGAATATCTATCTAAAGATGGGGAATCAATCTTGAATCAAGTGTTGTACTGACTCAACTTGCTCAGTCTCTAGCAGATTCTTCTGCATATTACTCGCTGTTATGGAAACCCAAGACTCAGCTATCCATCAGTTTGAGCTTCAACTTTGAGTCGAATGCGCTTGAGGGGTCGCGGCAAAAGCTAAAGCTGGGAAGCTTATCTAACCGTATCTTTATGCATCGGGAATAACTCCGAATTATAGCCAAAGATCGTAATATGTGGAAGCTTTTAAAAGAATTGTTTTCTTCAAGACAATTTATCCCTCACGGTCACTGCTACCTTTGGCAAACGAAACTGGTATGGCTTCACCTGGTTTCTGACTTGTTGATTGCGATCGCCTACTTCTCGATTCCGGCGATGCTCATCTACTTCATCCACAAACGCAGAGATAATCCTTTTCAAAAAATATTTGCCTTGTTTGGAGCCTTCATTATTCTCTGCGGTACCGGGCACCTGATGGAAATCTGGACGCTTTGGCATCCAATGTACTGGCTCACAGGAATTGAGAAAGCGCTGACTGCCTTGGTTTCGTGCTACACGGCTCTACAATTGGTAACGCTGCTGCCGCAATTCCTAGCTTTGGAAACGCCCGAACAACTAGAGATTCTCAACCAGGAACTCCAGAACGAGATTGCAATCCGGGTGCAGGCAGAAGAAGCATTACGCCGCGTCAACGATGAGTTAGAAATTCGGGTCAGCGATCGCACCGCCGAGTTATTAAAAACGCTGCATAATCTAGAATCTGAAATCGCCGAACATAAACAGACACAGCAGGAGTTACTCCAGAGTCAGCATTTCATTCAACGGATTGCCGAAGCAAGCCCCAATGTTTTGTTTCTCTACGATCTGAGCGAGCAGCGCAATGTTTATATTAATCGTGAAATCGCCGTTACTTTAGGGTATACCCCCCAAGAAATTCAAGAAACGGGGTTAGCTTTCCAAAACCTGATGCACCCTGACGATTTCGCCAGACTGCCGGAATATTTCCAACAATTCGAGGACGCCTCTGACAGCGAAATCTTTGAGAATGAGTACCGGATGAGGCATCGAAATGGAGAATGGCGGACTCTGCTCAATCGGGATACTCTGTTTGCGAGAACCGCTGACGGCAAGGTGAAGCAGATTCTCGGCACGACCAGCGATATTACTGAAAGAAAGCAAGCAGAAGTTGAAATTCGTCTGTTGCTGGAAGCAACCCAAGCCATCAATCGTTCTGTTGACGTTGATACTGCTTTAGCAATTATTTTGCGGTTAATTTGTACGACAATCGGCTGGGATTTGGGAGAAACTTGGGTTCCGTCTGATGATGGTACAGTTTTAAAAAATAGTCCGGGTTGGTACGGGTGCGATCGCGAAGCGGTCGTCGCTTTGCGACATAGCTCGGTTGAAGAATTCCGACGCCATAGCGAAACAGTCACATTTAGAGCCAACGTGGGTCTGCCAGGGCGCGTTTGGTCATCGCAGCAACCAGAATGGGTCGAAGATGTTTCCGAAGCCACCCAGGAAACCTTTGTGCGAGCGCAAATCGCCGCAAAAGTTGGATTAAAGACGGGTTTGGGCGTGCCAATTCTCGCCAATCAGCGAGTGTTGGCAGTTTTAGTTTTCTTTAAGCGTGGCAAAAGTGCAGAAGATCGACATTTGTTTGAGCTAGTAAGTGCAGTTGCGGCTCAGTTAGGTTGGCTGATTGAGCGCAAACTTGCCGAAGCCGCTCTCAGAAGCAGCGAAGAACGGCTGCAAATGGCGTTAGATGGGAGTGCTTTAGGGATATGGGATTGGAATTTAACGACCGGAGAGATGTATTTCGACCGGCAATGGAAGAAGATGCTGGGGTATGAGCCAGAGGAGATTGAGAACAGTTACCAGTCCTGGGAGCGGCTAGTACATCCAGAGGATACCTCTAGGGCGATAGACTCTTTAACCTTGCATCGGGAAGGTAAAACACCCGTTTCCGAAATTGAATTGCGGATGCGCTCAAAATCAGGCGAATGGAAGTGGATTTTGTGTCATGGTAAGGTAATGGAGCGCGATCGCTCTGGTGTGGCGCTGCGGATGACGGGGACGCATAAAGACGTTAGCGGAGCGAAGCGCGACGAAGTCGTTCGCATTGCCTTAGAACGAGAACTCGCCTTGCGGGAAGCTCGCCTGAATGCCTTTTTCAGCTCGGCTCCTGTCGGATTGAGCATCATGGACGAGCAACTGCGATTCGTGCAAATCAACGAACTCCTGGCAGAGGTGAATGGTTTCCCCGCGGGTGACATGATTGGCAAGAGCCTCTGTGAAGTCATCCCCGATATCGCCCCTAAGCTGGAACCTCTCTATCGGCGAATGTTCGCAACAGGCGAATCTATTCTCAACCAAGAAATCAGCGGTGAAGTACCGAGCCAACCGGGTATTGTTCGAGACTGGATGGTTTCTTTCTTTCCCATACCAGACGAGGATAATCGGCTTTCTGGCGTTGGGGGAGTGGTGATGGAAATCACTGCTCGTAAACAAGCGGAGGTGGCACTGCGCTCGGCGACCGAACGCCTGCAACATCTGCTCACCTCTAGTCCGGGAATTATTTATAGCTGCAAGGCATCGGGGAATTATGACATCACCTTTGTCAGTGAGAATATCAAGACAGTTTTAGGCTATGAAGCCCAAGAATTTCTCGAAGATGGAACTTTTTGGGCAAGCCACATCCATCCAGAAGATGCTAGTCGCGTCTTTGCTGAATTACCGCGACTGTTTGTTACAGGAGATTACGCCTACGAATACCGCTTTTTGCACAAGGACGGAACTTATCGCTGGCTCTACGATCAGATGAAATTGGTCAAAGACGAAGCGGGTAATCCCATCGAGTGCGTTGGGTATTCCTTAAACATCAGCGATCGCAAGCACTCAGAAGAGCGGCTGCGACTGCTGGAGCGAGCGATCGCCGCTTCTAGCAATGGTATTGTCATTAGCGATGCCCAACTGCCCGACACGCCAGTGATTTACGTCAATCCAGCTTTTGAGTCCATCACGGGTTACTCGGCAGCAGAAACTCTGGGCAAAAATTGCCGCTTTTTACAGGGACCCGACACCACCCAACCCGCTCTTGAGGAGCTGCGGCTGGCACTGCGCGAAGCAAGAGAGTGTCGCGTTGTGCTGCGGAACTATCGCCAAGACGGCAGCTTATTTTGGAATGAATTTTCTATTGCTCCAGTGCGAGATGCTTTAGGGTGCTTGACTCACTATGTGGGGATTCAAGCGGATATCACCGAGGAGCGAATCGCAGTAGAAGCGCTGACCAATCAATTTAGCCGGACTGTCCTGCTCAAGCAGATTGCCGAAGAAATCCGCTCTAGTTTAGAACCTCAGCACATCTTTGCCACCGCCGCCGAACAAATTTCTCAGCTACTCAGGATCGATCGCTGCCTCATTCATACCTACGTGGTGGAACCGGAACTCAGAATTCCGATAGTCGCTGAGTTTGTGGCTCCTGGTTATCAATCGCTACTGTCTTTGGATATCCCTGTCGTTGGCAATCCCCATGTCCAGCTAATGCTCGCACAAGATGCTGCCATTTCCTCACCGGATGTTTATGCTGAGCCTCTTTTAGAAGCGGTTGAGCCATTTTGCCGCCAGATCGGTCTAAAGTCGATGCTAGCAGTGCGGACTTCTTACCAGGGAGAACCGAACGGAGCAATTGGCTTGCATCAGTGCGATCGCATCCGTCAGTGGACAGCAGACGAGATTGAACTATTAGAGTCTGTTGCGGCTCAAGTCGGGATTGCGATCGCTCAAGCTTCCCTCTTAGAGCAGGAAAAACAACACCGTGCCTATCTCGACTGCCAAAATCAACAGCTACAGCAAGAAATTAGAGTTCGTCAACAGGCACAAGAAGAGCTTGTCAATGCTCAAAGCGAACTGCGGCGGCAGTTAGTCGCGGTAGAGTCGGCATTGGATGGTATGGCGATTCTCAATGCCGAGGATGAGTACATCTATCTGAACGATGCTCATATCAAGATTTTTGGATACGACAACATCAATGACCTTTTGGGTAAGACTTGGCACAAACTTTTTTACCCAGATGAAATTAATCGCTTGGCTCAAGAAGTTGTTCCCATTCTGTTACGAGAGGGAGAATGGTGTGGAGAAGCAATCGGTAAAAAGCAGGATGGAAGCACCTTTTTCCTAGAAATTTCTCTGACTTATACCGAAGAGGGATTTCGGGTTTGCATCTGCCGGGACATTAGCGATCGCAAACAAGCGGAAATTGCCTTGCAACAGCAATTTTTGCGGGAACGGTTGGTGGGGACTATCCAAGAACGCATTCGCTCCTCTCTTAACCTAGAGGCAGTCTTGAAAACAGCCGTGGATGAAGTCCGACAATTTTTGGCAACCGATCGGACAATTATTTACCACTTTAATCTAGACTGGAGCGGGGTTGTGGCTGTCGAGTCAGTGGGCGAGGATTGGACGCCAATTGTCGGAAGCAATATTCAAGACGGCTGCTTTGTGGAAACCTATGTCCCCCTTTACCAGCAAGGTCGCATTCGAGCGATGGCGGATATTTACAACGCGGGTCTAAATGAGTGCCATATTGATTTACTCAGCCAGTTTGAGGTGAAAGCGAACTTGGTGGTTCCGATTTTGCAAGGAGAAAATTTGTGGGGATTGCTGATTGCCCAGCACTGTGAAGGCGCAAGGGAGTGGCACTCCTCCGAAATCGAATGTCTCAGACAGTTATCTGTGCAATTGGCGATCGCTATCCAGCAATGCACGCTCTTTGAAAAAGCCACCACTGAAATTATCGAGCGCAAACGGGTCGAGGAGGCATTGCAACGGAGCAACAGTCGGTATCAAAATTTGGCAACAAACATACCGGGCATGATTTATCAATTTATGATGCGCCCGGATGGGATGATGAGTTTTCCGTATATCAGTCCCGTTTGCCAAGAAATCTTTGGTCTTTCTCCAGAAGCGGTTCAGCAGAATATATCTTTAATATTTGATGTCGTTCATCCAGATGACTTACCCAATGTCATTGAATCGATCGCTGTCTCAGCGAATACGCTAAAACATTGGCATGGCATCTGGCGAATTATTGTGCAAGGGAACATCAAATGGATTCAAGGGGATTCTCGACCGGAAAAGCAAGCGGATGGGAATATTCTCTGGGATGGTTTGATGATCGATATTAGCGATCGCTTTCAGGCTGAGGCAGAATTACGCAGAGCGAAAGAAGCTGCCGAGGTTGCCAACCACGCCAAGAGCCAATTTCTCGCCAACATGAGCCACGAACTGAGAACGCCACTCAATGCCATCCTTGGCTTTACCCAAGTGATGAACCTTGACTCATCTCTATCCAAAGCTCATCAGGAATATTTGGGAATCATTAATCGAAGTGGCGAACATCTCTTGGAATTAATCAACGACATTCTAGAAATGTCCAAGATTGAGGCAGGCAGAACGACTATTCATGAAAATTCCTTTGACTTAATTCGCCTCTTGGACAACCTAGAAGAGATGTTTCGATTAAAAGCGAAATCCAAGGGATTACAGATTATCTTAGACTATGCCCCAGATATTCCTCAATACGTGCAAACAGATGAAAGTAAATTGCGGCAAATCTTGATGAATCTCCTCGGAAATGCCATCAAATTTACTTCATCCGGCGGTGTCACCTTGCGAGTTAGACATCAAATCGATAATCCGCAGAAATCTCATTCCTCATTATCCATTCCCAATCACCGTTTGGTGTTTGAAGTCGAAGATACCGGCCCTGGTATTTCCCCACAAGAAGTAGACAAATTATTTGAAGCTTTTTCCCAAACAGAAACAGGTCGGCAATCTCAGCAAGGAACTGGATTAGGTCTACCAATTAGCCGCAAATTTGTGCAACTTCTGGGAGGAGATATTGCAGTCAGCAGCCAAGTAGATCGGGGAACGCGATTTTCATTTGATATCCAGATTCGTCAAGCTGAAGCGACTGATATTCAAACGACACAGCCGCAACCCAGGGTGATTGGTTTAGTCCCGAACCAACTTCAATATCGCATCCTGGTTGTGGAAGATCGCCTGGAAAATCGCATCCTGCTAGTCAAACTCTTAACAGATGTTGGATTTGAAGTGCGCGAAGCCGAAAATGGTCTAGAAGCATTTGCCCTGTGGAAGACTTGGCAGCCGCACCTGATCTGGATGGATATGCGGATGCCAGTGATGGACGGGTATGAAGCTACCCGACGCATTAAAGCGGATGTGAATGGTCAGGCGGTAGTCATTATTGCGATAACGGCTAGTGCCTTTGAAGATCAGCGAAACCTGATTTTGTCAACAGGCTGCGATGATTTCATCGGCAAACCTTTCCGGAATGAAATTATCTTTGAAAAAATGGCTCAACATTTAGGGGTACGTTATCTTTATGAAGAGTCATTAGAAGGCGGAAGTTGCTTCCCCCCCCGACCTAGGGGGAGTGCGGAAATTTCAGCACCCAATTCATCGTTTCTCCTAAGTCCTTCGTTCTTTCAAGAGATGCCTGTTGAGTGGATTGCAGCTCTCTATCAAGCCGCTATTGAGGCAGATGCGGAGTTGATTTTGAGCCTCGCCGAGCAAATCGCGGAGTCAAAGGCTCCAATATTCAATGCTCTGGTGGATTGTGTCAACAACTTTCAGTTTGAACAGATCACTGATTTAATCGAACAAATTATCTAATGAATAGCGATCGCGTATTTCCACTAAACGGAAATATTCTACTTGTTGACGATACGCCAAACAATCTGCGGCTGTTATCCGATTTGTTAAGTCATCAGGGCTATAAAGTTCGCAGCGTAACGAACGGACAAACTGCTCTAAAAGCGTGTCAGGCAAAACCGCCGGATTTGATTTTGCTCGACATCAATATGCCTCAAATGAATGGCTATGAGGTCTGCGAAAAACTGAAAGCTAACGAGCAAACCCGCGAGATTCCTGTAATTTTTTTAAGCGCTCTCGATGAGGCGATTGACAAGGTAAAAGCTTTTACGGTTGGCGGAATCGATTACATCAGCAAGCCGTTTCAGGTAGAAGAAGTGTTAGTCCGCGTCAAGAATCAACTGGCTCTGAGAGAAGCACAAGTAAAAGTTCTGGAACTGAACGCAGAGCTTGAAAATCGGGTCAAGGAGCGTACCAGTCAGTTAGAAAGGACGAATCAAGAACTCAATGAAGAAATTCTTGAGCGCAAGCGAATCCAGAGCCAACTGCTAGATATGGCGTTGCACGATCCGTTAACTGGCTTGCCCAACCGGGCTGTCTTCATGGAGCGTCTCGAAAACGCACTCAGCCGGACTAAGCAAGAGGCAGATTATCAGTTTGCGGTGTTATTTCTCGATTGCGATCGCTTTAAAGTCGTCAACGATTCTCTTGGTCATCTGGTGGGAGACGAACTGCTGATTGCATTTGCCAAGCGTGTCCAAAAGGCTCTTTCCAGACGACTCGAACCCTGTCTGAGCATCGTCAATACGCTAACACGATTAGGAGGGGATGAATTTGCAATCATCGTTGAACAAATTAATGATGCCTGCACTGCTACCCTAGTTGCCGATCGGATTCTTCAAGAACTCATGCATCCTTTTCAACTATCCAGGCATGAAGTATTCATGAGCGCCAGTATTGGCATCGCTTTGGGAAACAATAACTATGAACAACCTGAATATTTGTTGCGGGATGCAGATACCGCTATGTACCATGCAAAGACATGTGGCAAAGCTCGGTATCACGTTTTCGATCCAGCCATGCACCAGGAAGCTATCCAGCTTTTACAGCTAGAAACCGACCTGCGAAAGGCTATAAATCAACAAGAATTTCAAGTTTATTATCAGCCGATTGTTACACTGAATACTGGCAAACTTGCTGGATTTGAAGCCCTAGTGCGCTGGAATCATCCCCATCGGGGATTTATTTCTCCATTGGACTTCATTCCAATTGCAGAAGAAACGGGTTTAATTACTCAGATTGATACTTGGGTGATGCGGGAAGCTTGCCAGCAATTAAAGATTTGGCAACAACAAAAACTAACGCAAGAACCTCTAACAATTAGCGTGAATCTTTCAGGTCGGCAGTTTTCCCAATCAAACTTAATTGAGCAAATAGACGAAATTTTTAAAAAAACTCAACTAAGTCCACAAAGCTTAAAACTAGAAATCACAGAAAGTGTCCTTATAAATAATAGCCAATCAGCAATGGCAATTATTCAGGAACTCAAGAAGCGTCAAATTCAGTTAAGCCTTGATGACTTTGGAACAGGTTATTCTTCTTTAAGTTACTTGCACTGCTTTCCAATTAATACCCTAAAAATTGATAAATCTTTCGTTAACCGTATGGAAAGTAGTCAAGAAAATATAGGGCTGGTTCCCGCAATTATGAGAATGGCTCATACGATGGGGATAAATGTGATTGCTGAAGGAATAGAAACTTCCGGTCAATTAGCCCAACTAAGAGCGCTCAATTGTGATTTTGGTCAAGGATATTTGTTTTCCAAACCTGTAGAAAGTAAATTAGCTTCAGAACTAATTAAAGCAGATCCTCAGTGGTAACAATTATCTAAGAAAATTTCTTTTTATTTTAAAAATTAAATTTAATCTGCGGAGCATACAAAATAAATTTAATCGGAGGAGTGTACATCTGTTTGTATTTCTCCTTCGGCTAAAAGATACGGTGTTCGCACGTCTTTAGTTAAGTTGCAAAACGTTGATTTCCCTGGCATCCCCCCAATAAATTGGGAGATTTTAACTTGATTTTCCCCTTGTTTAAGGGAGGTTATGAGAATAAAACGACGCTTGCAAGTTCAAGAAGACTTGTGTGTCCACGGTAGCCTTTAAAAGAGGGTAAAGTATTTTGTAGGTTGGCTTTCTTCCTTCAATCCAACACCCTGTTCGGTTGGGTAAGACCTAATCCTTCAAACCAACCGCAGATTTCGTTGCTTTAAAAATTCCCACAAAATTATTTTATTTATCACGAGTTTGTCCCATTAGTCTACTATCTCCAGATATATATACAAAAAAGGAAACAATTCGTTAGATTTATAAAAAGTTAGTCTGAAGGCTTAAACTCCTTAGCCGGACAGCACAGACCTTTCCAAAATCGTACCTCTATCAACACTAGCCGCACTAAACTTTATGGTATCAACTCCTCCATCTCAAGCTTCGTCATCTCAATACGAAGTTACTAATTCAGAAGCAGAAATCGAGTCTTTGGTTATCGAAGCTAAACCAGAAAGTGATATTGATTTAGAGTTTCTATACACCAGAGATATTGAATTTCGCCAGGAAACCATTTACTTCATTGTTGTAGATCGTTTCTATGACGGCGATCCTGACAACAGCGAAGGGCCAAACCCAGAACTTTACGATCCAGAGCGAAAAGATTGGGGTAAATATTGGGGTGGAGATTTACAGGGAATTATTGAAAAACTAGATTACTTAAAGGACTTAGGAGTTACCGCAGTTTGGCTTACCCCCCTGTTTGAGCAAGTGGAAGCATTATTTGTTGAGCAAGCTGCGATTCATGGCTATTGGACGAAGGATTTTAAACGGATTAATCCTCGCTTTATTAGCAAGGATGAAGAACCTTCTCTTAACAAAACTCAAGATACAAAAGATACAGTTTTTGACAGATTAGTTGCTGAGTTACACAAACGCAAGATGAAACTGGTGTTGGATATTGTGTGTAATCACAGCAATCCAGATTTCAGCGGGAAGAAGGGAGAACTCTACGACGATGGAGTAAAGATTGCTGATTTTAATGACGATAAAGATAACTGGTATCACCACTATGGTGAAGTTACCAATTGGGAAGATGAGTGGCAGGTGCAAAATTGTGAATTGTCTGGTTTAGCAACTTTTAACGAAAATAACGTCGAGTACCGAAACTACATTAAATCAGCCATTAAACAATGGCTAGACCGGGGAGTTGATGCTTTACGGGTTGATACTGTAAAGCATATGCCGATCTGGTTTTGGCAAGAATTTAACGCGGATATTACCACTCACAAACCAGATGTTTTTATCTTTGGCGAGTGGATTTTTAGCGACCCTCGAAGCGACCTTTCGGTAGAATTCGCCAATGAATCTGGCATGACAATGCTAGATTTTGGTTTTTGTTTGGCAATCCGAGCGGCTTTGGCGCAGGGTGCTGAAGGAGGATTTCACCTGATTCAAGATGTTCTGGATCTGGATCATCGTTACTGCGGGGCGACGGAGTTGATTACATTTATTGATAATCACGATATGCCCCGCTTCCAGTCATTGAATCCCGATCCAGAGATGCTGCGGGTAGCGATCGCTGTGATTATGACCTCCCGTGGGATTCCCTGTATCTACTACGGTACAGAACAGTATCTCCACGACGATACCAACGACGGTAACGATCCTTACAACCGTCCGATGATGGAAAATTGGGATACCGAGTCACGCCTCTATCGAGATATCCGGTTGCTATCAGGTTTGCGGCGATTAAATCCAGCCGTATCGATGGGGAGTCAGTGGCAAAAATATCTAACGCCTGATGTTTATTGTTATGTACGTCGTTACCGCGATTCTGTTTTGTTTGTAGCGATGAATCGAGGGGAAGCTGTCAAGTTGGAAGCAATTGATACGGAGTTACCAGACGGCGAACATACCGATATTTTAATGCGGCGCAAGTTTGAAGTTACAGACGGAAAGTTGCAAGACTTGGAACTAGACGCGCGGGATGTAATTGTCATCAGTCATGTTGGGGAACGCATCAAGGGGCAAACGATTGTGCGGGTGCAACTTAATGGAGTGCAGACACAGCCGGGTGAAACTGTTGTGGTAATCGGAGATTGTCCGGAGTTAGGCAATTGGGATATCTCTAAGGCGTATCCGCTTGAATTCATCAATACTAATACTTGGTTTGGGGAAATTCCCTTTGATGAAAGTGCTGGAAAGTTAATTACTTACAAGTATGCACTGTGGCGTGAAGGTCAGGCACCCTTGCGCGAAAATACTGTCGGTCGCCGCTGGGTTATTGCCACGGAAGGGACAGTAAAATGGCGCGATAGATGGGCAACAGGACGGGAATCTTAATAATTTAAACGCAAAGGTACGCTAAGGAAATCCCAAAGGTACGCGAAGGAATATTTAACTTTGTGTACCTTGGTGATTTCCTTTTACTAACTCTGCGTTATAAATTTTCAGTTATTCTAAGGTTGATAACAGTTCGAGGAAGACTCCGTTTGTCCAACCAAAGCCGATTTCGTTGGAACTGTAGCCAAAGAGAATTTCATGGGAAACATTGGCGGAGCAATTACAAACGTCATATTTTTCTACTAGCGTTCCGTATCTTTCAAACTCTTGCACTAGCAGAGATATAAACTTTTTCGCTAAACGATCGGCGTCTTGGTGATAACCATAGCGATGAAGTCCTTGAACTGCAATTAACTGTAAAGGTGCCCAACCAAAGGGAGCATCCCATTGATTTCCGGTTACATGAGTGCTGGTGAGTAATCCTCCCGGTGCCTCAAATTCGGGTAAATTTTCGGCTACTCTTTTGGCTTGTTCTTCAGATGCAATTCCAGCCCACAAAGGATAGAATGTGGTGGCAAATTCATAGGGGCGACGCTTGCCAGTATGGAAGTTGTAATCAAAGTAAAGTCCAGCTTCTTCATCCCAAAGAAATCGGTCAATTAATTTGTGGCGGTTGCGAGCGCGATCGCGCCACTGATGAGCAATTTCTTCGTATCCCAAAATATCGTTTATCTGAGCGGTATCTTGTTCTGTTTTATAAAGCAAAACATTCAAGCAAACGGGCGCATAGTGAATAATATCTACACTAAATGGGCCAAAACGGTTGCTGATGTCAAACCCAGATTCTCGCATGGAACGATCGCCTTTGTAAAATAAATCAGTTAAGCGATCGCTCTGGCGGTCATAATACAAGTTGACATCGTAAGCTTCAACTGCAAACGTCCGATAATATTCCCGTACCCGATCATAATGAGTTCTCCCTTCTTCATCCCGCTCGGAAATTAACACTTCCGGCGCTGGACCTTCACCTAATGCAAAATAGCGCGAAAGTCCGGTTGCTTGATTCAGGTGGGGGGGTAATGTCCAATAGTAGTAAAAACGTTCAACGGTTGGCAGTACTGATTGCAGCCAGTCCCGATCCTGCGTGTGCTGGAAGAGAGCCAAAATCATCGGCGTAAGGACGGGAGGTTGCGATCGCGTCAGCATATAGGTACGATTGGCATTCAAAATCGTGCCGTAATGCTCAATTTCATAAATTAGCTGTTCCACCAAGCTTTTGGCCAATTCTATTTCTCCATCTCGCAACAATCCTAACTGGATAAAATAGCTATCCCAGCCGTACATCTCATTAAAACGACCGCCCGGAACCACATAGGCATGAGGTAAATAGAGCAACCCGTGATCTTCAATTTGATCAACTTCTGCCGGTAACGTGCGAATTTCAATTTGATTAAATTCTTCGTTGCTCAAAACTTCCCGCAAAGATGCCTCAATGAGCGCTCGATCTTCTGATTGCGAGACATAGATAGGCCAACCTTTACCGGGAATATGACCAATTTTCGGGTCGCGGGCAGCATCCAAAATATGCTCGTGAGAGCGATAGAGGGTTTTCCAAGTTTTTTTAATGTAGGCTTTTACTGCCTGAATTTGTTCTAGGGAGGGAAACAATTCGGTTTGAGGTAATGATTGATTAATCACGATTTTTCCTTAGTATTTGTAATAAATCTGTCTGTTGCCCCCCGATCGATGGGGGGCAACAGTATCTGATGTCCAGTATGACAAAGGGGAATCGGTATTAGCGATCGCTTTCGCTAATTAATAAAGCGACCGGAAAGTGTTTTAAGGCGTCCGCAATCAACACCGTGCCATTCGCGATCAGGGACTGAGAAGTAATTGCATCTTTCATTGCAGATGGCATTCTCTGCGGTAGCTTCAACCGGGTGTCACCCCATACTTCGCCCAAAGGATATTCTCCTTCTTGGACAACGTTCGTCAGCAATCGCGGGACAATTGTAATTGCCACCCGATTTTCATAACTTCTGGCAAAAGCAACAATCCGATCCTGAAACTTCCCATCCACTTCTAGCGGTACATAATCTCCTTTTTGGAAAACTGCCAAATTTTGTTTTCTTGCCTCTAAAACCCTAGCTATCAAGAAAAGCTTAATTCTTCCATCCTCCTTACTCGTAAATAGCTCATCGATCAGCTTCAGAACATCTGCCTTAGCTTTCTCTTTAATCTCTTTAAGGAATGCTAGCCGCTGCTCAAAGTCCACTGGACGCCGATTATCTGGGTCTACTAAACTCAGCTCCCATAACTCCGTTCCTTGATAAAAATCAGGTACACCAGAAGCGGTAATTTTTAGCAAAGTTTGAGAGAGAGAATTGAAGATTCCGTAGTAAGCTATCGATTGTTGGAAGGGCAGAAACTCCTGGAGAAATTGATTATCTGTGGAAGGCTTCAGGACTTCTTCGATAAAAGCAACAAAGCCATCTTCATAATCAGTATCCGGTCTGAGCCAAGCGGTGTGAACCTTAGCCTCTCGAACCGCTTTCACTACATATTCTTTCACGCGCTCTACAAAGTGCGATCGCTCGCTTTCAGCAAACGGAAAAGCACCAACCAGCGTTTGGTAAAAGAAATATTCATCATTCTTTTGAGGAAAAACCCGACCCTTCATGCGGCGTTTTTTAGAGTCGTTAATTTTACTCCAAGTTTTTACCTGTTCTTCCCACTCATCGGGAATTTCTGAAAGCACATTTATTCTAGCTCTGACATCTTCCCCACGCTTGGTATCATGGGTTGCCGTGGCATTCATTTTATGAGGCCAACGCTCATGCTGCTTTTGGTTGAACTCGTGAAAATCTGCAACGCTAACCCCAAATTGGCTCGGATTTCCACCCACTTCATTCAGGGATAAAAGTCGGTTGTAAACATATAAAAGCGTATCCTCAATTCCTTTCGCCATCAATGGGCCAGTCAACTGCTGAAGTCTCATCACGAAGTGACGCTGTACTTCTCTTTGTTCTGCCTTTAAAGAGTCCTCCTCTTCTAGCAACAAGAGTTTTTCAATGTAGTTCAGTTCCTTCAAAAGCAACGGCACTTGCTCTCTAGCTTTTTCAATGACTTCCTTCACATAGAAGCGATCCGATTCTCTTAATCCCTCTTGATTGATATAAGTTCGATAAACGGGAAACAGTATCAGAATCTCAGCTAATGCTCTTTGCAGACCATGCTGAGTAAAATCGATTCCTACTCTAGAATGCCCCGATACTCGTTTCAAAAGATGGGCTAAATTATCTACATCTCCCGCCATATTTTTCTCTACAATCAGCCTTTTTTTATCCATGAAAAGCTGCTCGTACGGGGTATTTAAACCTGTCAGTCTAGAGTAAATCTCAGTAAACCGTTCCTCGCTCTCAGTTCGGCAGAAAATACCGTTAACATAGTTTAAGAAGTCATAGCCGCTGGTTCCCTCTATAGGCCAGTAAGCAGGTAAATCTTCTTTATGTTCCAGAATTTTTTCAACCGTAATATAGACATCTCCAGCTTTGTTTCTCAGCCGTTGCAAATATTCACTTGGATCGTAGAGTCCGTCAATATGGTCGATTCGGAGTCCTGTGATTGTTCCAGACTCAACCAACTGACTTATAAAATTATGAGTTTTATGAAAAACCTTGATTTCTTCGACTTTGACAGAAATTAATTCGTTGACGGTGAAAAATCTTCTATAATTCAGTTCTTCAGCACCCACTTTCCAAAACGAAAGGCGATAGAACTGTTCTGAAAGCAACCTATCAAGAGAATTAAAACTTTCTGGATTGCCCTTCTCCCCATTAAAAAACTCTATGTTGCTATCGATAAACTCCTGAACCTCTGGATTTTGGGTATAAAGTTCCCCCAAAAGTCCTTTTACAAAGGCTATCTGGTCATATCGTTCTTTACCTTTTGGTTCTACTAGCGTGTTTTTAAGCAGGTAAAGAATCCCTAGTAATTTAACAAAATCTGGATGATTTCTTCCCAGAGATTTAGCTAGTTTTCCTAAGTTATGAGTAATAAACGGGGCATAAGATTCTATTTTTACAGGAAGTTTTAAGCTAAAATAATTAACACTCAGTCCGCTTTGAGCGTCGTACTGGAGTTGAATTTCGCCATTTTCCAAACAATCCCCATAAAAATTTCCCAACATTGGAGCAAGAACTCGCTCTCTCAAGTTTTCATAAGGATGATTCCAGTCAATATCGAAGTAATCAAAATACTCGGAATTCGGTCCATTTTCTAGAATGTCCATCAAGAACTGATTTTGGCTATCATAAGCCATGTGGTTGGGAACAATATCCTGTACCCATCCCATGTCGTAATTCTTGATTTCATTCACCAATGCTTCAAATTTTTCCGGTGTTCCTAGTTCGGGATTCAGTTGTGTGGGATCAACAACATCGTAGCCATGAGTGCTACCTTCTCTTGCTTTAAAAATGGGCGAAGCGTAAAGATCGGAAATTCCTAATTCAGCGAGATAAGCAATAATTTTCTTGGCTGAATCAAAGGGAAAATCTGCATTAAATTGAATTCGGTAAGTAGCTGCTGGAATCCGCATGATGTAATTTTAATTCCTCAATGATTTTTCTAATTTTGTCAGGTGAACAGTGCTTGCTCTACAGTGACGACTGGCGAAGCAAAGCCTCAATCGTCTCGTTATCATCAGTTTGATAATTAGGATTGGAAGGCTCTGCCTCGTCTATTATCCTGCTATCTCGTAGAGAACAATACTCTGTGGTTTGATGGTCAATTCTTGGTTTGGCGTGAGTTTTTCCGGTAAAGTGAAACCAGAACCCATCCACTGAGTATCGGAAGAGTCTAAAATCTTTTGCCAATTGCCACTTGGTAGATTAGCTGTAAAAGTGACCTCTTTTTGATTGAAGTTCATAATGGAGTATATCTGACTAGTTTCACTCCAACGCCGAAGGAATAATATTTTATCGGCTTCAATGCTGGATGCTTCTAGAGTGTTTTTGTCTGGTTTCTTCAAAGCAGGAATTGTTTGACGTAGATGTATAAGTTGCTGATAAAATTCCCAAAGAGCTTTGTGTTTTCCTTCTTTTCGCTTTTCCCAGTTGAGCTGACACCTCTGGAAGGTTTCAGGGCTTTGGGGATCTTGCATTTCGCCTCGCCCCACAAATACTTTAAATTCTTCTTCTTTACTCTTGCGAATTGCTTCAATCAAATCTTCATCTGAATGACTTATAAAGTAAAAGAAAGGAGCTTCTTCACCATATTCTTCACCCATGAACAGGAAGGGAACAAAGGGAGATAGAAAAATAGCTGCCGCAGCTAGCTTCAACCCTTCTAAGGAAACAAGCTGAGATAACCTTTCTGCCAGGACGCGATTACCAATTTGGTCGTGAGTCTGGGTAAAAACAATAAATCGATATCCTGGTTCGTCTTTGGAAGAACTACCATGACGGCGCTTTCTATGAGAAGCGTATTGTCCGGAGTAAATAAAGCCTTCTTTGAAAGATTTTTCGAGTTGTTCAACCTTTCCAAAATCCTCGTAATACCTATCGTTCTCTCCGGTGAGTAAGGTATGCAATGCGTGGTGAAAATCGTCATTCCACTGTGCATCTATTCCATAGCCGCCCACTTCTTTGGGTCGAATGACTCGGACATCGTTCAAGTCGCTTTCGGCTATCAGATAAAATTTTCTACCTTGTTGCTGAGAAAAATTAGCAACTTGGTCTGCCATTTCCTGTAATAAGGGTCTAGCACCCATCTCAAAAATGCCCTGAATGGCATCTAATCTTAGACCGTCTATGTGATATTCTTGGAGCCAGTAAAGAGCGTTTTCTAAACAAAAATTACGGACGCCATCGCTGTATTTGTCATCAAAATTCATTGCCTCTCCCCAATCACCGCGATATTTGGTAGTGAAGTAGGGAGCAAAATCTCGGAAGTAATTTCCTTCAGGACCTAGGTGATTGTAGACGACATCGAGAATGACTGAGATACCGTGTTGGTGACAAGCATCAACGAGTTTTTTTAATCCTTCGGGACCACCATAGGAATTCTGCACGGCAAAGGGAAACACCCCATCATATCCCCAGTTTCTCTCACCGGGAAATTGAGCAACTGGCATAATTTCAATGGCATTAATCCCTAACTCGCTTAATTCAGCAAGTCGGGGAATTATTGCCTCAAAGGTGCCTTCTGGAGTGAAGGTGCCAACGTGTAATTCATAGATAATAGTTTCATCTAAGGGAATGCCAGACCAATTAGTATCATTCCAGGCAAAAGTGCTAGGATCGATGACTTGAGAAGGGGCGTGTACCCCCTTCGGTTGGTATTTTGAAGCTGGGTCTGGTCTATCAGTTGTTCCTTCGAGTTTGTAGTAGTAAAGCGTTCCTGGTTCAATGCCTGAAGCTTTAACTTTCCAGTAACCTTCTTCATCCTGTTGCATTGTGAGAAGGCGTTCTTCAGGAGAAACAATTTGTACGGCTACTGTATGAAGAGTGGGTGCCCAAACGGTAAATTCACAATTTCCGTTGCCCAAGTAACAAGCGCCAATTCTCACCTTTAATTAGCCTCGCTGTTAAGAGTATTTTTTGCCTAATGGCGAAGTCGCGTTAACGTATCCCAGAATATAGTTACGTTTAGTTACGTAGAACTGCCATAAGGTGTATTTTTATTTACTCAATTAGCGATCGCGCATATCAGCTTACTGACCTCTGGCAATGGCAGAAGGCTAAAAGCCACGCTAGTAGAGTCAGAAATGACTGCTTCTGTACTTGTGGCTAAGCTTTAGTGGCATCTTGAAATAGGGGGATTGGGAAAAATGCTATGGAAACAATGAGGATTCCTTTTCAATTGATTTGGGTAGTGGTAGCGATCTGTGTGCTGCCTAGCTTGCTGAATTTGTTGGGAGTGGATTTTGCCTCACCAAAGCATCCCTTCGAGGTGCCAGCTGCTGTGGGAATGTCTCCCCGCGCATTTGTCGAAGCGATGCAGTACACGCTTTCCGGAAGCTTTCTGCACACCATTCTGGAGTGGAATGCGTTCTGTATTGCCCTGTCCATTGTTATTTTGTCTTTGATTCACTTCAGCCTGAAGCGCGATGCTGTCACGCTCATAATTGGCGTGGCAATGTTTTGCGCGGGGTGCATGGACACCTTTCATGCTTTAGCCGCCGACCGATTGAGCCAGGGGATAGCAGATAGCCAAAACCTAATTCCTTTGACTTGGGCAGTCTGCCGACTTTTTAATGCTTTGATTCTGCTGGGAGGCGCGGGAATTTTTCTGGCGACGAAACCAGGAAAGTGGAAGGGAGGCGCGGGTTTTGTTGCGATCGCTAGTGTATCTTTTGCTGTTGCTTCTTATACAATTGTCTATTTCTGTACCCATAGTGCCATACCGGCAACTATTTTCCCGAACGCGCTTGTTACTCGTCCTTGGGATGTCCCGCCCCTCTTATTGTTTATCTTTGCAGGTATTTTTGTTTTTCCTCGCTTTTATGATGCTTATCCCAGCCATTTTTCTTTAACGCTAGCGATTAGCGTGATTCCCCAAATTGCCGTTCAACTCCACATGGCTTTTGGGTCAACTGCATTATTCGACAACCATTTCAATATTGCCCATTTTCTCAAAATTATTGCTTACCTCGTCCCATTTATTGGCTTGAGTTCGGAGTACATTCATACTCTTCGCGAAGAAGCCCTAACCGTTGACAAATTAGAAGCAACCCAAAAAATATTATTAGAGAAAACTAAGCAGTTAGAACTGATTAATCTTGAGCTGCAAAAACAAATCGCTGAGCGCCAGCAAGTAGAAGAGGAGTTGCACCGCTCCAATGTTGAGCTTGAAAGGAGAGTTGAGGAGCGGACAGCAGAAATTAGACAGACAAACGATCTATTATTACTTGAAGTTTCTGAGCGCAAGCAAAGTGAAAATCGCTATCGAGAAAAATCTCAAGAGCTAAAAATTACTCTACTTAACCTTCAGAAAACTCAAGCTCAACTGATTCAAACTGAAAAAATCTCCAGCCTTGGTCAATTAGTGGCTGGAGTTGCTCACGAAATAAATAATCCAATTAACTTTATTCACGGCAATATCAATTATGCCTGTGACTATGCGAATAGTTTGCTCTATTTGTTACACCTTTACCAACAACAATACCCCCCTACACCTGAAATTGACCAAGAAATTGAAGCAAGTGACCTTGATTTTATTATTGAAGATTTGCCAAAATTACTAAAATCAATGCACTTAGGAATTGAGAGAATTCGGGAAATTGTTCAGTCCTTACGTTCGTTTTCTCGCGTCGATCAAGCGGAAATGAAGCCGGTTGATATTCACGAAGGCATTGATAGCACCTTGCTAATTTTGCAGTATCGACTGAAAGCGATCGCTGGCGGTCCCACGATTACCGTGAGCAAAGAATATGGCGCTTTGCCATTAGTTGAATGCTACGCGGGACAGCTGAATCAGGTGTTTATGAATCTGCTGAGTAACGCGATTGATGCACTAGAAGAGTCAGTCGCTAAGGAGGAAATATTTTGTCTTTTACCCAGTATTAAAATTAGCACCGCTGTTGAAGACGAAAAGCTAGCGGTGATTCGCATTGCCGACAACGGCCCAGGCATGACAGAAGAAGTCCGTTCTCATCTATTCGATGCCTTTTTCACAACGAAACCAGTCGGGAAAGGCACCGGCTTAGGGCTATCGATTAGTTATCAGATTGTAGTAGAAAAACATAGTGGCAGTATGGAGTGTATTTCTGCACCCGGAGAGGGGGCAGAGTTCGTCATTAAGATTCCGATTTCGCAAAACAAGATATAGCGCTCTAAATGATTCGTGAAGACGAGATCCCCAACTTCTTAGAAAAGTCGAGGATCTGAAGCGCTGGCTCACAACTCAAATAGGATTGCGATATATAGCGTTACCAACCGCCACCAGCACCGCCGCCACCGCTACTACCGCCCCCAAAGCTGCCACCGCCGCTACCGCTACTACCGCCCCCAAAGCTGCCACCGCTAAAACTACCTCCACTGCTGCTAGGAGGAGGGGGTGGTGGTGGGGGAGGAGGAAGGCGAGGAATAATTTCCTCTTTCTCCCAGTGATGGGAACAATAGTGGCAGTTGTAAGTAATTAAGCGTCTACCTTCTTGATACTGGGTAGCGTGTCTGAGAGTTTTTTCGTTGCGTCTGACTGTGTATTCGTGACAGTTAGGACAAGTGCTAAATTCACTTGATTTGTTAAGATAGGCGCGAATATGGAACGTTGGTTCACTTTGAGACTTACTACAGTTTGGACATTGCCAACCCTCGAAGTTGATACTGCCAATTTTTTGGGCAGCTTGCTCTGATTTACTTAAAGAAGACTGCACTAAATTCGATTCAACCTTTTCCATTGGTTGTTTGCAGTTAGCGCAATGCATGCGTCCTTTAAACCAACTGTCGCTTTGAGAGCGTCCGGTTGGTTCGATGTAAACGGGACGACGCGATCGCCTATAGGCGATCGCCCCGATCAATCCACCACCACCGCCGATACCTCCTAGCCAATAAATCCAACTCGGTACACCAGCGTCGCTACTCGTTGCATCAACGTTAATAAGTGAGTTAGGTACGGTAGCGTTGCTACTCGGTTGCTTTGTGGTAGAAGGCTTTAAGGGGGCGGCATTTGTTTGTAAAGCTACCACGAGGGCTTTCGTTCCAGCCAGAGTACCGCCATCAAAATCGCTTTGTTTGAATCGCGGCGTAATTTCTTGTTGGATAATGTTACCCACCCGCGCATCTAGCAGAATTGATTCAACGCCATAGCCAGTTTCAATTTCTACCCTGCGATCGCCCTGGGAAATCAACAACAACACTCCGTTATCTTTATCTGCCTTCCCAATTTTCCAGTTATTAAATAGGGAAGTGGCAAATTCCTTGGGGCTAGCTGAGGGCGAGGTTTCTGGCACTGTTACAACTGCAATTTCACTGCCATTTTCAGCTTCCAAGTCTGAGATCATCTGGTTGAGTTGTGCTTCCGTTTGGGGACTCAGCACATCAGCCATATCCGTAACCCAGCCACTATTCACTTTTCGCGGATTGGGAACTTCCTGCACAGTTACGGCTAGACTTGGTGGAGCGAAACTGAGAACCGCGATACTCAAGCTACATACACAGAAACCTTGTTTGAGCGCAATTGCTAAAAGTTGCATAACTTCCGTTTTTTATACACACCAATGTGTTAATTAGCCTTTGTTCCGTCTTCTGTTGGGTTAGCGATCGGTTTATTTCAAAGATGGTTTGCTGATGACTTCCAGTTATGGCGACGGTTTTCCAGAAAATTGGCTTAAATAAACTAAATTTTATAATTTGTATCTCTAGAAGTGGACAGAAATCAGAATATTTGCTAAGCATATACAAAAACTTGCGCTTGACAAATGAGTTCAAGCACCGCCCTAAAATAAATTTCGGGCTAATCGCTAAAGTTAGCTAAAGCTCAACTGGATGGTGATTTCAACCCGTTTCAATGGGTTAAAGGGGTGAAGCCGGAAATTTATTTCACGGCTCTTAAGTCAGTGTCATTTATGTTAAGTTAGCGATCGCATTCAGGTTAGGTCATCTTATGAAACCCTCAGATTCTCAAATACCTGAAGAAATTGCTCCGGAAGTTTTTGCCCTTGCCTCGCGCTTGTATGCCGAACAAAATCAAAGTTATTCCCTGAAAGAGTTAATCGAGGCAGGCTCAGAGGTAGACATTCCCCCAGAGTTTATCCAGCAAGCGGTACGAGAGGTACAGGAGAAGCGGATACAAACTCAAAAGCGGCAAAGAAGCCTAAAGATCGTTGGTGTCAGTGTTGGAGTAGCGATCGCTCTCTGGGGAATCGTCACTTACAATTATCTTTCGGGTGCTGCCCAAAAAGTAGATGCAGCCGAGGCGCAATTAGAAAATCAGCTGGCTAGGCGTGCTAATCTCATTCCCAATTTGGTTAGCATTACCCAAGCCTATGCTAAACAAGAGTACCAACTCGCAAATTTACTCACAAAATCCCGTCAAAACTATTTACAAGCTGATACTCCTGCGGAAAAAACGGCGGCAGAAGCAGAAGTTTCTCAAGCTATAGAACGTTTCCGAGACTACGCAGCGAAAAACCCTGAATTGCAATCATCGCAAGCCTTCATTAATCTCCAATATGAGATAGCAGGAACGGAAAATCGTATTGCAGTAGAAAGAATGCGATATAACCAAGCTGTTCAAAATTACAACCAGCAAGTTAAACAATTTCCTAATGTTATATTAGCCCCGATTTTTGGGTTTAAAACTCAGCCGTTTTATCCAGCTAAAACGTTAGGTTGAAGCAAATCCCACTCGTCATTCAAGTCGCAGGCTATTCCCATCTCGACAGGGGCGATTAGCATAGAGTTGAGTATTGAGAAGCGCGAGACGAACAGATGAACTTTTGTAGCGATAATGTCACCGGAGTTTCGCCGGAAATTATGGCAGCGATCGCTGCCGCTAATCAGGGTACCACCATGCCTTATGGTGATGATGAATATACCCAGCGCTTGTCAGCCCGGTTCAAGGAATTATTTGAGACAGATGTGACTGTTTTCCCCGTCGCCACGGGTTCTGCTGCCAATGCCCTTGCCCTATCTGTTATTGCACCCCCGTTTGGGGCGATTTACTGCCATCGCCAATCTCATATCAATCTGGATGAATGCGGGGCACCTGAATTTTATACCGGCGGCGCAAAGCTAGTGACACTGGATGGCGCAGATGGCAAGATTCGCGCCGCTGACTTGGCTGCTGTACTGGCAAAATCGGGCGCTGGCGTCGTCCATCACGTACAGCCTGCGGCTGTAAGCTTGACTCAAGCAACGGAGGCTGGAACGATCTATCAGCCAGAGGAAATTTCCCAGATTGCCGAAATTGCCCATACCCACAATTTGGGTTTACACATGGATGGTGCCCGTTTTGCGAATGCGGTGGTTAGCTTGGGTTGTTCTCCGGCGGATATCACTTGGCGGGTTGGGGTTGATGTACTATCGTTTGGAGCGACTAAAAATGGTGCGATGGCAGCAGAAGCCGTCGTCTTTTTTAATCAAGATTTGGCAAAAACTTTCGCCTATCGTCGCAAGCGCAGCGGGCATCTCTTTTCAAAGATGCGGTTTTTATCTGCCCAGTTAGAAGCTTACATCAAAGATGATTTATGGCTAAAAAATGCTGCCCATGCTAACCAGATGGCTAAGAAATTAGCGCACGAGCTAACAGCGCTACCAGGAATGAACCTGTGCTACCTGGTTGCAGCAAATGAAATTTTTATTCAGTTGCCGGAGGAAGTTATCCAAGGGCTTCTTGCCGATGGTTTCCAATTTTATCCCTGGGAGGGGGAATATTCATCAACCGTCCGATTAGTAACAGCTTTTAACACTAAAGAAGAGGATGTTACTGCCTTTATCGAGGCGGCACGGGCACACTGCAACGTGGTTTCTTCACCTCTAGTTTCCACCTTCAATTTTCAGTAGGGAAGGGCAAAATTTCTTTCCCTAGTTTATGATTTTGTTCCCCGCAGGAGAGCCGAGTATTCGCAAAATGAACGCTGCGGCGCACCCACAATGGAGAATACCGATTTTGCTTGTGAAGAAGCATTATCCAGTAATATTTCCAGTTCTTGAACTGCTTCTGGCGGCGTCTGCTGTCGTGCTGTCCAATCTGCAAAATCAATCGGCAGATGCCACTGTTGTATCGCGGTGAAGGGCATCCCAATACTTTCGCCAGCCGATTGCCACTCAGATATCATCCAATCCCAACTATGAGAAGGATCGCGTAGTTTTTCCACCTGATTGATAAACTCTGCCAGTGCAATATCTTCTGGTGAAATAATGTCCACAACCACAAACTTTCCACCCGCTTTCAACACTCGAAAAACCTCATTTAGCGCGGGTGTCAAGCTGGGGAAGTGATGGGCGACATAGCGGCAAGTCACAATATCAAACTGCTGATTTGAAAAGGGAAGTGCTGTAACATTGGCTTCCTGAAAATGCACGTTATTTAAGCCTCGTGCCATTGCTTGCCGCGATGCCTCCGCTAACATTTTCTGGCTTAAGTCGATGCCAATCACTTCGCGGACATGAGGGGCGAAAGCAAACCCCGTATGTCCTGCCGCACACCCTACATCAAGTACACTCATCTCTGATGTTGGTTCACCTGCCTGCACCATCAGCTCCAGATCGTGCCCTTGTGCGAAAATGGGTGATGTACTGTAGGCATTTGCGGCGCGGTCAAATTGCTCTCGGATTGCTTCTTCTGACTGCATTTTTGGCTCCTAAAACAGGTGTGGGCAGAATGGAAATTCGGTGGAATTGGTATTTTTAGCTCTAAGCGAACCGGATTAAGAAGCGATCGCTTTCTGTGTCAACATCAACGCACGATGCAGGCAATGCCGATAACACGCAAAGCGTTAAAACACGCTTAACCCAGCAATTTCAGCATCTCAATCGCCAGACTCGGAATCAGCGGCATCTCTAGAGACGGGCATCACCAGCACCTTATCAACGCGATTGCCATCCATATCCATCACTTCAAAACGCCAACTACCCAGATGAAAATGGTCGGCAGCCGTAGGAATTTTCCCTAAATGGGTAATCATAAAACCGCCCATTGTGTGATAGTTTCCTTTTTGCGTTCCCGGCAATTCCTCAATATCTAATATTTCAAAAAACTCTTCCACCGACAACATTCCATCAATCAACCAGGAACCATCTTCGCGTTGTACGGCTGGAGGAGATGTTGTACTATCGATTTCTACATCACCAACGATTTCTACTAAGATGTCGTTGAGCGTAACTACTCCCTGAGTGACGCCGTATTCATCTACAACCAGCGCCATGTGAGTGCCGGTTTGCTTGAATAATTCTAGAACTTTCAGCCCTCCGGTACTTTCAGGCACAAATACCGGCTGTTTCAACGAGAGCGTTAGGTCAAGCTGTTGTCCGGACAGACAGCGCCCTAATAGGTCAGTCACGGGAATGATGCCCAAAACATTATCCAGCGCCCCCTGACAAACGGGAAATCGGGAATAGGCGCTGTTTATAATCTTGCGTTGATTTTCTTCCTGGGAGTCTTCTAGGTCAAGCCAGACAATATCCGGTCGGGGTGTCATTAACGCACTCACGGGTCGGTCTCCCAGGCGAAACACTCGTTCCACCATGTCTTGTTCTGCTTCCTCAAAGGTTCCCGCCTCCGTGGCTTGCTCGATTAAGGCTGTAATATCGTGTTCGGTGATTTCACCATCGGTAGACGGTCTGATGCCCAACAGCCGCACCATCATATCTGTGGAGGTACTCAATAGATAAACAACTGGGGCAGCAATAGTAGCCAACATCCGCATCGGGATAGCAACAGATGAAGCAATCCGTTCTGGATAGTTTAAAGCCAGCCGCTTGGGCACTAGTTCGCCAATAATCAGTGTCAGATAGGTGATGATCAGGATGGCGATCGCTGATGCGATCGCGTTTTTATACGGAGCGATCCAGGCAATCAACCCTAGTAGAGGGGTGAGGCTTTTAGCGATGGTTTTTTCGCCGAAAGCACCGGAGATAATCGCCAGGAGGGTTATCCCCACCTGAACAATCGCCAAAAACTGATTCGGGGAATTCGCCAGTTCCAAGGCAACGCGTGCTTTGACATCCCCTTGGTTAGCCAGCTGTTGTAGCCTCACCTTCCTAGCCGAGACGATAGCTAACTCTGACATCACAAAGATGCCATTGGCAACGATCAGTAGCAAAATAATTAGAAATTCGGTAGTAGGGGTCATTTGTCAATGTGTCAGTAATATCGGCGAACGGTGCCTTAGATGGAAGTAGGGGCGATACCCGAAGTTGGATGGTTAGAAAACCAGAGAACCAATGTGCCCACCCCGATATCAAAAGCTGGGGTTCCCCAAAAAAGCAGTAACTATAGAGAAAGTAGCATTTTGTGTAAAGCAGAAATCTATCGATAGAGCAGTCTCGATTTGAACTGCCTTCTAAAATGATGGAGGTAGGGAGGTATACTCCTGCCTTTTTGTCAGAACGAATTAAGCATTTCCTGCAACTGATGGCTTTCTCTTCTATTATTCGTGCCTTAGGGCGATCGCCTCTCACGACAGAACTCCTTTCTAAGCTCGACCAACAACGGTATCTACAGCTCAACGGAATTCCCCGTTTGCCAAAGGGATTGGTGGCTTCTGCCCTCGCGCAAGCCCAAGGACAGAATTTGTTCGTGGTGTGTGCCACCTTGGAGGAAGTCAGCCGCTGTTGCGCTCAACTGGAAGCAATGGGTTGGCAGACGGTACATTTTTATCCGACTTCTGAAGCGTCGCCCTACGAGCCATTTGATCCCGAATCGGAGATGACTTGGGGACAGATGCAGGTATTGGCAGATTTAGTCAGGACTGAGGTGAAAGGAAATCCTCAGTCTTCCACAAAGATGGCGGTTGTGGCGACGGAACGGGCGCTACAACTTCATTTGCCACCTCCTGAAGCTTTTAAGCCTTTCTGCATCACCCTGGAACGCGGACAGAGTTGGGATTTAGACGCCTTTAGCAAGAAGGTGGCGACTCTGGGATACGAACGGGTGCCTCTGGTGGAAATGGAGGGGCAATGGAGTCGGCGCGGGGATATTATCGATGTGTTCCCGGTGTCGGCTGAGTTGCCGGTGCGTTTGGAATGGTTCGGGGATGAACTGGATCAGATGCGGGAGTTCGATCCGGCAACTCAGCGATCGCTAGATAAGATTGAGCGGCTGGTGCTAACTCCGACTGATTTTAGTCCGATTGTTCGGGCGGCGTTAGAAGATACGAACCGCCAAGACGCCAAGGTCGCGAAGGAAGAGAGGGAAGAGAGGGAAGAAGAACCAGAGAAGAGTACGCGGCGGTTGTTGGGGGTGGCTTTTGAGCATCCGGCTTCTTTGTTGGATTATTTACCGGAAAATACGCTGATTGCGATTGATGAGCCGGAGCAATGTCGCGCCCATAGCGATCGCTGGGTGGAACACGCTGAAGAACAATGGGCAATTGCGAATAGGAAGGAGGAATTACCCAAAATTCACCGCAATTTTGATGAATCTTTAGCGGCGGTGGAACGCTTTAAGCGGCTGTATTTATCTGAATTGGTTGAATCCTCAGTCCTCAATCCTCAGTCCTCCGCACTCAATCTGGCTAGTCGTCCGGTTCCGGTAACGCCGCATCAGTTTGCTAAAATTGCCGAAACTTTGCGAAACGAGCGCGATCGCAGTTTCTCGATCTGGATCGTTTCTGCACAGCCTTCCCGTTCTGTATCGTTGCTCCAAGAACACGATTGTCCGGCGCAATTTGTCCCCAATCCCCACGATTATCCGGCGATTGACAAGTTACAAATCCAGAAGACGCCGGTGGCGGTAAAATATTCGGGGATCGCGGAACTGGAAGGATTTATCCTGCCAACCTTCCGATTGGTGGTGGTGACAGACAGGGAGTTTTTCGGACAGCATTCTCTGGCAAGTCCCAGCTATATCCGCAAGCGTCGTCGGGCGGCGTCTAAGCAAGTCGATCCCAACAAGTTGCGCCCCGGTGATTATGTGGTTCACAGAAATCACGGGGTTGGTAAGTTTCTCAGGCTGGAAAGTCTGACTGTTAATAACGAAACCCGCGAGTATTTGGTAGTGCAGTACGCAGATGGTTTGCTGCGAGTAGTGGCAGATCAGGTGGGTGCGATGTCTCGGTTTCGCGCCACGGAGGGGAAACCGCCGGAACTCAATAGAATGTCCGGGAAGGCGTGGGAATCTACGAAGAATAAAGTCCGCAAGGCGATTAAGAAATTGGCGGTGGACTTGCTGAAGTTGTATGCTCAGCGATCGCAACAACAAGGTTTCGTTTATCCACCGGATTCGCCTTGGCAAGAAGAATTAGAAGATTCTTTCCCTTATCAACCGACGCCGGATCAGTTGAAGGCGGTGCAGGATGTGAAGCGGGAAATGGAAAGCGATCGCCCGATGGATCGGTTGGTGTGCGGTGATGTCGGTTTCGGCAAGACGGAAGTCGCCATCCGCGCCATATTTAAAGCGATTACCGCCGGGAAGCAAGTTGCGTTCCTCGCCCCAACGACGATTCTGACTCAGCAGCACTACCACACCCTAAAAGAGCGTTTCGCCCCCTACCCAATTGAGGTGGGTTTACTCAACCGCTTCCGCAGTGCTGAGGAACGCCGCAATATTATCAAACGGCTGGCGACTGGAGAATTAGATGTCGTCGTTGGCACTCACCAACTCTTAAGTAAGGAAATTCGTTTCCGAGATTTAGGGTTGTTGGTGGTGGATGAAGAACAGCGATTTGGCGTTAACCAGAAGGAAAAAATCAAATCTCTGAGAACGCAGTTGGATGTGTTGACTCTTTCTGCCACCCCGATCCCCCGGACGCTTTATATGTCACTGTCGGGAATCCGGGAAATGAGTTTGATTACTACGCCACCACCGTCTCGGCGTCCGATTAAAACTCATTTGGCATCCTACGATCCCGAAGCGATCCGCACGGCGATTCGGCAAGAACTCGACCGAGGGGGACAGGTGTTTTATGTCGTCCCGCGAGTCGAGGGAATTGAAGAAACTGCCACGAAGTTGCGGGAAATGGTGCCAGGAACGAGACTAGCGATCGCTCACGGTCAATTAGACGAATCTGAGTTAGAAGCGACGATGCTTGCCTTCAGCGCTGGCGAAGCGGATATCCTCGTCTGTACCACGATTATTGAATCCGGTTTAGATATCCCCAGAGTCAACACCATCTTGATTGAAGATGCCCATAAATTTGGTCTATCCCAGCTATACCAATTGCGCGGACGGGTCGGACGTGCTGGCATCCAAGCTCACGCATGGCTATTTTATCCCAAGCACAAGGCGCTCTCAGATGCCGCACGGCAACGGTTACGAGCCATTCAGGAATTCACCCAATTGGGTTCTGGCTATCAACTTGCCACGCGCGATATGGAAATTCGGGGCGTCGGTAACTTATTGGGTGCGGAACAATCGGGACAGATGGATGCCATTGGTTTCGATCTTTATATGGAAATGTTGGAGGAAGCGATTCGCGAAATTCGCGGACAGGAAATTCCCCAAGTTGACGATACGCAGATTGACTTGCAGCTGACGGCGTTTATCCCCGCGGACTACATCACCGATTTGGATCAAAAGATGAGCGCTTACCGTGCAGTGGCTGCGGCGAATTCTAAGGAAGAATTAGTGAGTATTGCCGCAGAATGGAGCGATCGCTACGGGAGTATCCCTAAATCAGCAACTCAGTTGCTGCGGGTAATGGAACTGAAACAACTGGCGAAAAAACTCGGCTTCAGCCGGATTAAACCAGAAAGCAAACAACACGTTATCCTAGAGACACCGATGGAGGAACCCGCCTGGAACCTGCTCAAAGATAATCTGCCAGAACACCTGAAAACTCGCTTTGTCTACACCTCCGGTAAAGTCACCGTTCGCGGTTTGGGCGTCTTGCCTGCCGAGCAGCAGACGGAACATCTGATTACTTGGTTGGGTAAGATGCAAGGGGCACTCCCAGAACCGGCACTCGTCTAATTTACATATCAGTACTGACAGCTCGGTTTGCAGGGTCGAAGAGTTGAAATTTGTCTTTAAGTTTGTCTGCGATTAGATCGGGCAAATCGGTAGTGTCAAAACCTCTTCCTGTCTCCCTGCAAATTTTTTGTTATTTTTGCTACCAATCCTCTATCAATCTCAGGAAAGATAATGAACAAATTGCACTCAAAAAAATTACCTCGTTGGGTACTTCCGCTTTGACTGAATACTTAGTTTTAATGTAATTAATGAATGCAGTACAGCCAAGCTAACTCTGTAAATCTCCTAGATCAGAATTATCGGAACATTTGTTTAACTTATCTAATTCTGTTCTTCTAAAATTGGCTTGAGCTGGCATTTCATGATTTCAACCAGTCGAGAAATAAACTAAATTCAGTCTCTAAGCAATCCCAGCTTAGGTATTTTGACGTGGCATTTGTTTAATTGGTGATTATTTCATCAAATCTTTAAAAATCCTGATAGAATTTGTTCGTAGTTTTATGAAACATTTCTTTAGGGTTTGTATCTTGGAAATAGGGATGAGCAAATACTCAAGCAATTGGAAAACACAAGGGTGAACCTAATGAGTATGATCTGCACAGACAAACAGCCGAATACCCTAGAAAGTATTGCACTCGCTTCAGCAGAAAGCGTACAAGCAGCTAAAGTCGTTCGCTCGCCTAAAAAGCAGCAATTCGATATCCTGCGCCCACTCCGTCAATGGCTGGACGGAATTGCGATTTCTGACCGTCAGATGGCTGAGCTTCTCGCAAAGGCGATTCCGGCACAGTGCCCCTTTGAGCGTGATATCAAGCTATTTGGTCACAAAGTAGGACATATTCCTCCGTTGTGCAAACTGAATCCGTTTTATGACCAACTGGTAGGATTGCGTTTTCGGGCGCTTTGTTATCTAGTCGATCAATGTGGTGTGGATATCCAGTCCTACATCTAGAGAAAACTAGAGCAAATTGTGCTAAGGCAAGCATACACTTTCTGGCGATCGCCAGATGACAGTAAAGGTAAAGGTTCAGCATCAGCCCAGTCAATCGCATCTCACCCAGTTGGGCGTCTCCGCTAGACCCATTTGGATGAAAGAAGTTTCCGAATTTTCCTAAACCTACGACGATCCGGAAACTTGCTAGTTTTTAGAAGAGGATGTCACTGTAACGCCGGAAGATGGAAGGCTAGTGCAAAAGGCCAAAGGCGACTTGAGTAACTCCCGCCAGGATGCCTTGCACTTGCAAGATGAAAGATTTTAGCCAGGTAACGCTGCCAACTGCGACTCAATTTCATCGGAATTGAGCTTCTGACCAATAAAGACTAACTGAGTTTGCCGGGTTTCCTGTGGTTGCCAGGGACGGTCATAAAATTGATCGAATCTCGTTCCCACTCCTTGTAATACCAGCCGCATCGCTTTGTTGGGAACTGCCACAAATCCCTTGATTCGATAAATTTCCTGTTGTTGCACCAACGCTTCTAACTGTTCTTGCAACTTCTGGGGATCGAAAGTACGGTTTAAAATCACTTGAGTTGAGGTAATTTCTTCGTCGTGATCGTGGTCTTCTTCAGTGTCGTGATGACTGGGACGATTATCTAAGTTGTCTTCTACGGCACTCTGGAAACCCAAGAGAACCTCCGGATCTAATTTTCCGCGATCGCTCGGTACCATCTTGACAGCACGAGATAGTTCTCGTTCAATCAACTTCACGACCTCAGCCTGCTGCGTAGCATTCACCAGATCGGTTTTATTCAACACCACCAAATCGGCACACGCCAGCTGATCTTCAAAAAGTTCTTGCAATGGGGTTTCGTGTTCCAGGTTGGGATCTTCCTGGCGCTGTGCGTCCACCGCTTCGGGATCGCTGGCAAAGGTTCCCGCCGCCACCGCTTCGCAATCCACGACGGTAATCACAGCATCTACCGTCGCTGCATTGCGAATTTCAGGCCAGCGAAATGCCTTCACCAGCGGTTTTGGTAACGCCAATCCCGATGTCTCCACTAAAATGCAGTCGAGACTATCTCTGCGCTTCAGCAGTTCTAGCATCGTCGGCAAAAATTCTTCCTGAACCGTACAGCACAAGCAACCATTGGTTAATTCAACAATGTTGCTGGTGCTGTCGGCTTCTTCTTCTGGACAGTAGCCACAAGAACGCAGCAATTCGCCATCAATCCCCAATTCGCCAAATTCGTTGACTAAAACGGCGATGCGGCGTCCTTGATTGTTCTGTAGCAGGTGGCGAATCAGAGTTGTTTTACCACTCCCTAAAAATCCGGTGATAACAGTGACGGGAATTTTGGTAGCCATTGTTTGAAAAGTGTTGAGTTTTGAGTTTTGAATTAATCATTCAGTACCAAGGCAGCTAGGGTGTATCTCTGTTTCTTTACAAGTGCCTTGTATACACGATTGACTATTCTAGGCTGAAAGCTGAAATTTAGGTGGATGGCGCGATCGCATCTAAATTCTGGATGTCTTTCCCTGTAAGAATCTCATTATTAGATAAATATAAAAACTAAATGCTTGAACCCCTTGTGTAGCAGCTATTTCAAAAATAAGAGACGTTTTCCGTACTACCTTGACAGGCAATCGGCTGGCTCTTTTGGCGACGTGAGTCTATTAACAACAAATAAAATACAGTTATCTCCATCAGCCGGTGCAAGGTGAGTGCATTCCCCTTAACAGGCTGAAAGATAGTTGCTGGTGAACAAGCTCTATACTAAATCCAACCTTTTACCTCAGCATCAGTAAGCGATCGCTCCAATTCCAAATACTCGCTTTTAGCCGCTTGCCGCCTATGTTTCATCATCACCACTTCTCCTGCACCGCTGGTACAGAAGCGTCATTCAAGCCAATGATTTTTACTTGTTTTCACGAAAAAATATTGAAAATTTGTATACATAGCTACTTATTTTTTTAGTTCAAAGAAAGATATTGAGGTCATTATTTTTACTTGTTTTGATGAGAAAATATTAATATTCATGCACATGAATACTCAATCTATTTATCTAAAGATATTATTGAAAAAATTCCTGACACTGGCACGTAGAGGTCAATAATTTATGGCTTACGAACGAGTCTCCAAACGCTCCTCTGGGAATTCTCACATCCATAAAAAAGATTCTCGCTGGACTACCCCTGCGATGCCAGTGCAAGCTAAACCAGTTTCTGCGTCGCCACAAGAGCAGGAACTACCAAGTTACACTCCACTACCCGCTAATTGGGCGACTAATAATAACTTGATGCGGAGTCTGTCAGGGGCGGGAGTAGTCCAGCGTCAGGAAGAGTTGGGCAAAGAGGAGCTAGAACCGATTCAAGCGAAGCTTACCATTGGTCAGCCCGGAGATCAATATGAGCAGGAAGCTGACCAAACGGCACAGCGAGTCGTAAATCAGATTAACGCACCAGTTTCCAAGCAATCATCTCAAGGTAAGACTCTCCAGCGCGAGGAGATGCCTGAAGAGGAAGAACTTCAGATGAAACCCGAATCTGGTATCGTCCAGCGCGAGGAAATGCCTGAAGAGGAAGAACTTCAGATGAAACTCGAATCTGGTATCGTCCAGCGTGAGGAGATGCCTGAAGAGGAAGAACTTCAGATGCAGCGTAAATCAGATAGCAACCCAATGGCGGCTACACCTGACTTGGAAGCATCTATTCAACAAGCCAAAGGAGGTGGGCAACCGCTTGCAGACAATATCCGAGAACCGATGGAACAGGCATTTGGGGCTGACTTCAGTGGCGTCAACATCCATACAGATGCTCAATCTGACCAGATGAATCAATCCATTCAGGCGAAGGCATTTACAACGGGGCAGGATGTCTTCTTTCGCCAGGGGGCATACGATCCGGGGAGTCGGGGAGGGCAGGAGTTGCTTGCTCATGAGTTGACTCATGTGGTGCAGCAGAATACGCAAAATGCCAAAATTCAGCGTGTGGAGCAAGGAAAGGGGAAGGAAGAAGCAGCAGAATGGGTGAAGAAAAATCCGAGACCAGAAGGTTTAACGCCTTATAACAGGAAGCAGAAAAGAGCAAAACAACCTAGCGATTCCGAACAAAATATAACCTCGACTAATCTGGGACGAACAGAAGGAACGAATGAGTTTCTAAAAACTCTACAAAATCCAGAAACGCTTAAAGCATATCAAGAACTTGAACAATTAACTGGGAAAGATATCCTCAAACAAGCAGGTATTTGGTCCGTAGGTAAAGGGACTTTTGGGACAGTGTTTCCCTATAAAAAATCAGGAAGTTCAGATACCGATCCTGCTACTCATGTAATTAAGAAAGAAAACCTTGGTAAAAGAAATTATGATGAACGAAAAGCCGAACGTAAGCGAGCTATATATATTCCTTTAGTTGCTCATGAGTTGGGATTTACGCATATGCCGCTTTCTACATCAATGCCGCAAGATAGCCAGGTAGAGAGGCAGAACAAACAGAATAATATTCTTTCTAATCTAGCACCAGGAAAAGATGGCAGCAAAAAGATGGCTGCGGCATCAAACCCTGACTATGCGTTTGAAACAATAGATAGAGAGTTTGATGATTTTGTAAAAAAGGAGACAGGGAAATTCAGATCCGATATTTCAAAGGGAGACCTAGAGGAACTCAAAGAAAGATTTGGATATATCGAAAGATTGAAGGAAGCCGAAGAAAAATTCAGTTGGAAGAATAAAATTCAGGAGCTGGATGTAGATGAGCAGCAAATTCAGGATGTAGTAATCCTCGATATGCTGTTTCAGTATCAAGATGGTTCATATACTCAATATATGTTCGATCAAGGTGGTTTACAAAAGATTGATAATGATGATTATGGCATAGGAAAAGTGGATAGAAATCGAACTGAAGTATATTCAAGCTCATTTCCCGTAGGATTACCTAACGCAAATAAGCTTCTTACCGAGGCTACTAAAAAACGCATTTTAGAGATGGATGCGGAACACTTAAAAAAAATCCTTAAGGCAGCTACATACAAAGACGAATCTGGCAACAATCCAAAAGAAAAGCAAAAGCAACAGGTATTTGATGAAGCAAAAGCTTTACGTAACTTAGAAGATATCCAGTTTCTAATAAAGAAAGCAGAGGAATATGGTGGCATCTCACTCCGAGAAGTGTTTGACTTATACAATGCTAGAGATGAAGATGAGGTTCTCGATCCTGAAAGTAGCAAAGCAAAAGGCTGTGAGTCACTGATCAAAAAAATAACCAAACAAGAGGAAGTTTCACCTAGTCAGCTATACAATATTTTAGGTGTTGAAGTTCCTACAGCACGACAAGACCTTTTTCAAAATTATCCTGATGTCCATAAAGAATTAGGAGGCATTGACAAAGACCGTCAGCAGGAGCTACAGGAAGAACGTAAACAAAAGGGTTATGCTCCAAGTATTAAAGACAACCCAGAGTTTATAGAAGCTATCAAGGAACGCTCAAATGCACTTCGACCAGAGCGCCAAAAAGTTATTCAAGAACAGCAACAAGCTAAAAATTTGAAGGCTTTGCAAAAGCTAATTAATGACATACCTAGTCAATTTAAATCATTAGGAAATATTAAGGTAGATGAGCTTTTGAAATCAGCGCAAGACATTAAAGATACAGAGCAAATCGAAGGTAACGATCATAGATTTAGTCAGCTCAAGAACTGGAAAGCAAGACGCACTAAAGGCAAAATTCGAGAAAAAATCTCTGCACATAAAGGCTATAGCTATGGTACAATACAAGATTTGTTAAATAATGCAGAAGCGGAAAGTTCAGCCATTAATCATGGCAGAATTAAAAGTAAGGCAATGTATCCTGTGAATGTATTCCGCCTTCAGAAACTCATTGAAGAGAATAAATCTTCTCTTAAAAAGAGAACTGATTTACTCAACGATCATATGGACAAAATAGTAAACAGTATTAAAACTTTAGATCCACTTCCTCTTAAAGAACTGAGAATTCTTGGTGATATTCGCTTAGATGTAAAGCCAAAATTAGAAGCTGATATATATGCCTTAAATAACTTGATAGGGCAGCTAGAAAAGATAGTGAATAATGTACTGAAACATAAAGAATATGTCAAAGTTTTTGGGGAAAGTAATGTTTTGGAGGAGTATATTGTGAATTTTAAAAATGTCATTGAGTTATATAAAAAGGCAGCTCAACGGAGTTGGGTACCCTGAGAATATGAACCGTGTTCTTGACAAAAAAAGACTCTGCCTCAACTCCTCTACTCTTCCAAAAGAAATTAATCGCCTTCACTCCACATCATCCGGTAAGTCTTTATCGTCATCCCAACTTACTCCGGAAAATATTGCGATCTCTCACTTCCACAGAACAACAATTTAAGTAACAGGATAGTGCGAGCGGTGATTTTTTAGGGTGCGTCTCAATGTATTTTACGAAATGGGATCGCGTTTACTTTGTTGAGAAAGCAGGAGAGGATGCGATCGCTCCAGTTCTTGACTCTGCTGCTCAGTTGATCTAGTAGCGAGAACCGCTATAAACTACAGATGAACGCAGATATTCAGTTTGCCCAAGGACTTTTTGGATAAGTTATAAGTCACTGGGTGAAGATAAACGCAACTCACGCTCGTGCTTCGTGGTTCATAGTTCGCAAGTAATTTTCTATCCCCCGATGAACTATGAACCGTTTCATTACTTAGGTTGTTTTGTGCAACCCTACTTGATTAAGCTTGTTGCCACATCTCCTGAATTTCACCTGGGAGATAGCTAGCAACTTCCTGAATTCGTTCGGGAGATAGCTCCTCTTTGGTTGCAGAAAATACAGCTTTAATAATTGTTTCTGCGTCTCTTTCGGGTAAATTACCCTCTTGCCTCAGCCGAACTAAAAAGTTCTCCGGTTTGATTTTTAACTGGGGTCTTATTTTGCTTAAGAAACTGACAATTGGATTGGTGTCTTCCCACAAATCTTCCACTTCATCAGTTGCTGACTTGTCCAGTTCTTCCTCGACTCGCTCCACCGCTTCATTAGACATTACGTCGCGCATGGTGCGGAAGACTACTTCAGCCGCATTTTTTGCTTCATCCAGATCATTTAAGTTTCCTTTTGTCTTGACTTTCTCTAAAAATGCGTGGTGTGATGCCATAATTTTCTGCAAACCCTAAAATTATCAAACTTGATTCAATGAGCGCTCTCAAAATGGGACGCTCAAACTCTAGTTAATTTAGAAAAGTAATTTAATTCTTACGTCTCTCTGAAGAAGTAAATAATTTTTCGTAACTTTCTATCTGAATTTTCAGCCCATTAAATCGTTAGTTGCTGTATTATTAGCCATTTGGTAGAGTAGAAGATATTACCTCCCAAGCGGGATGTGACTTTCTCGGTGTGTGGAAGCGCTGATACAACCGCTGCAATTTTGTAGATTTCTCAAAAGTCCATACACTTGAAATTCAGAAAATGAAACCCGTTCATTCCTCGCCTCAAAATCGCTTCCTTCCTAGCAACTGGCGAATTGAGCAACTGCCTGGATTAAGTGCTGAAAATCAAGCTGGATTAAGAGACTGTGGCATAAAAACCACTTTGCAACTACTCCAGCAAGCCAGTAGCCCAGTGCAAAGGCAAGCCTTAGCTACTCAGTTACAGATTCATATTCAACACATCAATAAATGGGTGGCTTTGGCGGACTTGTCTCGCCTTCCGAGTGTGGGTTGCGAATATTGTGGGCTGTTGCTTCATGCCGGAATTGCTTCTTGCGCCCAACTCGCGCAAACGCCCGTTGAAAGGATATATCAACAAATTTTGCGGCTCCAAGTCGCCACTCTACAACGCCGGGATCTCTGTCCCACGCGGGGCGCGATCGCACAATGGATTGACCAAGCGCGTGCAGCTACGCGATCGCCTTCTTGCAGTCGCGTTTAAGAGACATTTCCTATCATCACGATGCCCGATAAAAGCTGACAATCCTGAAAGCTTGATGATAATGGCTTCACCATCACCCAGCCTCCAGGATTGTAGAAAATCGTGTGTTGTAGTCTAAGAGTCTTGAGGGAGCGTCAACTTATTATTCGGCAGTTGCGAGATCCGTGCTGCCGCGAGTGCGTTTGCGTGTCAGCGTGTTGAACAGCATCTGACCAATTGCCTTGATCAAGTTGCCATTTAATTCTTGGAACAGCTTCATATTCATGGCAAAAGCATCATTGGCTTCATCCACAATCTTGTCTGCTGTGGCGTCATCAATGGGCAGATCGTTCATGGCTTGGCGATAGGTTGCCTTGAACGCCTTTTCATCGTCAATTTCTTGAAATTCGTAGAAAGCTGTCCCTTGCCCATCCGTGAGGTTCATCGCCCGTTGAGCAATGCCCTTGAGGATTTGACCGCCGGACAAGTCGCCAAGGTAGCGGGTATAGGAATGGGCAACTAACATTTCTGGGGCTGAAGTCGAGACTTCGCGGATGCGCTGGATGTATTCTTCAGCAGCAGGCGAGGCAGAGATTTGTTCGCGCCAGTTGGTGCCGTAGTAGTAAGCGAGGTCTTGTTCTAGGCTCTTTTTCCGGTTTAGCTGGGGAAAATAAATCTTAGACAGAATGGGGTGTTGCCGGTGCCCTTCCATCTCTTCTTCCATTGCGGAATAGACGAAGTAGAGGTTCTTTACCAAATTCCGGTAAGAGTTCTTCTCAACAACGCCTTTTAAAAAGCACTTGACAAAACCAACGTTTTCCGCCATTGTGTGGGATTTTTTGGTTCCCTCACGCAATTTGGTTGCTAAATTGCTGCTCATGCTAAATTTCTTATCCCTAAAGTCTACGGAGGAGCGTACCGATCTTTTCCACGGCTTGAAAACCGCTAAAACGTTAGATTAGACTGATTTGCTGAGAATTTTCATTAAGAATTTTGAACATCGGCAGCTCTTGAGGCTAAGTCGCGGGGAAGCAAGGCAGCGACGATTTGGAATTCTAGATCGGGCTAAAACGTCGCTACAAAGCAGCCGCTAGGCTCTCCGTAAACATTTTATAATTTCTCATTTTCTGGGGATTAGGGAAATCAACCCACTAAAAAGGGCGGGTTTCCCCGCCCTGAAAGGCTAATCGATGCCTCATCGTTACCCACATTTAAAAGCTTGAATGCCAAAGCTTGAAACGATGGAATTCAGGTAGATACATCTGTATTGAAAGAAGGCTTTGATAGATATCTAGAAAAATCCGCTTCAGTCAGGGGAGTGTCAAGTCCTACTGTGCTGTCTGACTAGAACCAAGACTTGCTTGAATATCCGGAGGCAGAATTACTTTGTCAACAACGTGGATGACGCCGTTGCTGGCTGGAATATTCGGCTGGATCACCTTGGCGTTGTTTATGGTGATTTCGCTGCTGGCACTATCAACCTTAACGGTGACGGGGGTACCTTCAACGGTTTTCACTTCGCCGGACTTTAGTTCGGTGGAAGAGATTTTACCTGGCACCACATGGTAGCTCAGAAGCTTGACTAGAGTTTGTTTGTTTGCTGGTTGCAGGAGTTTGTCCACAGTACCGGCTGGTAAAGCGGCGAAAGCGGCATCAGTCGGTGCAAATACCGTGTATGGCTTGTCTCCAGTTAATTGGTCAGTCAAGCCTGCTGCTTGCACTGCTTTAGTGAGAGTGGTGAAGGAACCATTGCTCGCTGCTGTTTGTGCCAGTTCTCCCAGGTTTTTGTCTTCGGTTGCCGCACCATTGGCTTCCGCACCAGGGGAGGTGGTAGGAGAAACTTCAGCACTGGGTGAAGTAGTAGTTGCAGGAGCTTCAGCAACTGGTGATTCGGTTGTTGCGGTCGAATCGCCCGTCGGAGCTTGGTTCGCTGTGTTTGCACCAGGCTGACCGCCGCAAGCAGAGAGAACGACCAGGCTACCAACACCGATGACGCTGAACAACAGTTTTCCTAAACTTTTCATGAATGGCCTTTTGGTAAAGATAAATTACAGAGCTATTTACAAAAGTTAATAATAAATTGGTCAAGAGCCTCTCAGCCTATGGAGGTATTTAGAAACGCGATCGCGTCTCTCTAAGGAAAGGTGTTACCAGGCTAATGCCAGCCCATCGGCGCGGGGTTCGGAAGCGGCAACCAGTACCCCGCCTTGCCGCAAGATGATCTGCCCCTTGCCAAACATTCCGGGTTCTGCACTGATTTGGATATCATGACCGCGTTCAGCCAGAGCTAAAGCAATATTCCGGGGCACCATCTGTTCTAAAAGCACTGTCTTACCCGTAACAAACCGCCACCTGGGTGCATCCAGCGCTGTTTGGGGGTTCATCCCATAGTCTAGGAGGTTGACAACGACTTGCAGATGTCCCTGCGGTTGCATGGGTGCCCCCATGACGCCAAATGGCCCCAAAGGTTGATTGTCTTGCGTCAGAAAGCCGGGAATAATCGTGTGAAAGGGGCGTTTAGCGGCTGCCACTTGATTTGGGTGTCCCGGAGTTAGGCTGAATCCCGATGCCCGGTTTTGCAGGGCGATGCCGGTATCGGGAACCAGAATGCCACTGCCAAAGCCACTGTAGTTGGATTGGATGAAAGATACCATCAGTTCGCCGTCAGCTGCCGCTAGATAGACGGTGCCTCCCTTGGGCAAACCAGGCTGAGCGATCGCAGCTTCTTTTCCAATCAAACAGCGTCGTTCGTCAGCATAAGCTTTGTTTAGGAGATGTTCTACAGGCACCTCCATAAACCGAGGATCGCCAATATATTGATGTAAATCTGCAAAAGCCAGCTTCATCGCCTCAATTTGCAGATGGTAGCTAGAAACTGATTCGCGGGGGTAATCGGGCAGGGGATAACCTTCGAGAATATTCAAAGCCATTAGCGTCGCGATGCCTTGAGTATTGGGAGGAATTTCCCAAACGGTAATGTCCCGGTAGTTGGTGAAAATCGGCTGCACCCAGTCGCAGGAGTGGGTTGCCAAGTCAGATGCTGTCAAAATACCGCCGGTTTTGGCAGCAAAGTTAGCGATTTTTTCGGCAATTTCCCCTCGATAAAAGCTTTCCCCTTCCGTTTGGGCGATCGCTCTTAGGGTTTTGGCATGAACCTCACTCCGCCAAATTTCCCCAGCGGCGGGTGCCCGATTTTCTGGAAAAAATACTTTTTTAAATGGCTGAAACTCTGGTGCAATCAGCGGCAAATAGATTGCCTCGGCTCGCTTCCACGCCCGTGCCGTCTCCGGTGACACCGGGAAACCTTCTTCAGCGTATCGAATCGCCGGGACAAATAGCTGCTCAAACGGTAGCTTTCCCCAACGCTTCCATAATTTTTGCCATCCCGACACCGCGCCCGGTACGGTGACAGTCAGCCAACCCAGATCCGGGAATTGCTGCATCCCAGCAAAAGCATCTACATTGAGATGCTGGGGACTGTTCCCCGAAGCATTCAATCCGTGCAATTTCCCATCCCAAACTAAAGCGAAAGCGTCTGCACCGATGCCGTTGGAGGTGGGTTCTACCACAGTCAGCGCGATCGCCATCGCGATCGCGGCATCCACCGCATTTCCCCCAGCCATCAGCATTTCCATCCCAGCCAAAGCCGCCAGAGGTTGGCTAGTTGCCACAGCACCTCGCTGCCCCATCACCACTCGTCGGGCACTAAAGTAGGGATAATCGGTTAAATTTTCTGGCGGCATTGCATTTTTAAACCGGGCAATTTATAGCTGGATTAAAGCGGGAAACTCTGTACCAAAGTTGTCTGGACTGCCCCCTGTTCAGCCGGTTCGATCGTATTCATTAGAATAACCGCACTGCGTCCATTTGGGGCTAAGCGCACTTCTCTGAGTGCATATTTCATCGTATTATCGCGGTATGTATTCAGGCTGCTCAGGGTACGTCTCCGATTGTTGTAAATAATCTCAAGTTGTAGGGCAGCACGATCTGTATCCGCATTTCCTCCATACGCAACTGATGGGATATATTTTTGCCGCATTAATACCTGTAGAGGGTCTTTCTTATTCTTCACTAAAAAGGTATAAACTTCACTTCCATCTGGGTTGGTGACGCGAGAAAGAGCAGGCAGTCTTCTTCCTGCCGCTGGACGATTTAATTTTAATTTGTACCGAATTACCGCAGTTTTTTTTAGTAATTCTGTTTCAGCGGCTTGAGTCGTTGGGCTTGAAGATTCCTGAGTATTTTCTGTTTCTATACAGCCATATTCAATGCAAGAATTTGTAGGTGCATTTACGATTTGCAATTGTGCTTTAGGCGTTTCCGTAATCGGGTTTCGATAACTTTCTAGATAAATATAGTGACGACTATCAGTTGAGAAACCTGATAGTCTACGACTGGTTTTGAAAATTTCCGCGAGTGCGTCTGAAGATATGAAAATCGTCGCAACCACGACAAAACTCAGTGAAATTACGGGTAAACTTTTCATGGCAATCTTATTCTTTTGAATGCAGAGATTATTTGATTTTAAATTTTTACTTGAGGATTGACAATTTCTTTTAAATTAGCGAAACACTCAGTTCCTGCTAAACTGTTACCCGCTCAGCCTAGAAGCTTCTGCACCCTAAAATTCCTTAGAGTCAACTGTAATAGATATTTCCTGGGAGGGATGCTTTTTAGTATTTTTGCTTAATAAAACTAGGAGTTTAGAGTCAGCGAGCAAACCCCACATTGGCAACAACAAAAGCATCCTCTCTAACCCCCTATTTAAAAAAACAGCGATAGAATATCATCCGTTAGCTCTAAACACTCAAGAAAATTTCAGCATGAACTTTTTTACCTACCTGTTGCACTTAGCCGGATCGGGTGCTGGGGCTTACATTGGTGCCCGCCAAATCCGCGATCCTTTAACGCGCCCAAACGTCCTCGCCGGGTTCCAACTGGCAGAATCTGGTTCAGTTCCATTTCTGCAAGCCTTGAGCGATCGCGCCGCTGCTGAAGGCGATACGTGGCTAGCTGAAAAACTTGCCCGCCACGCCTCTGATGAAAAGCGTCACGGTCAAATTTTTGCCCAAGCGCTGAAGCGGCTGAATAAGCAAGTCATTGACTTCAAGAAAGCCGCTGAAGCTAAGCCAGAGGGTAAGCCGGATGAACGCCGCCGCAGTCCCTTTTTTGAAGCTTACTTTGAAGGATACTCCCAAGAAAGCTTGAAACCGCAGAATATTGACTGGGTGGTGTTCATGGCTAGCACGTATATCCTAGAACTGGATGCCAGCAAAGACTTCGTTCGCATGGCTAATGTGTTACCAGAGGATGAACCGAACAGCGCTAGCTTGAAAAAGGGACTCCTCAGTATCGCCCACGACGAAACCGGACACGCCGCTTATCTTTTAGAAGCGCTAAAGCGTCGCCTCCCAGATGCAGCAGTAGAAGAGATGGTGGATGCGTGGCGGACTCGCAAGGTGAATGCTTTGTTGGCAATGGTGACAAATCTGATGCAGAAAAGCGGACAGATGCCTTCTCTGGTTCAGGATGGCGTTCCCACAGAAATGTCTGAGGAAGCAGAACTAGCGGTAGCTTAACCTATTTTCTCGTTCGCTGATTTCTTATAGGGCTTTCGCATTTAGGCGAACATTTCTGTCACACACCCTGATTTTGAACCCGAAGGCTTCGCCCTCAATCTAGCCGTGGGAAGGGCGAAGCCTTCGGAGCAACTATTGTTACAGCAAGCGTTTTTTCGCTGGAATGCGAAAGCCCCTACAATCATCAGGATGCTGTAGCGCGGTCGATTTGGGCAACTTCTCGATCTGACAGCTTGACATCGACAGCACGCACAGAGTCTTCAATGCTGGAAACTTTACTTGCGCCGGGAATAGGCACAATGGCTGGAGATTTTGCCCGCAGCCATGCTAGGACAATATTGTAGACAGAAACGCTTTTTTCTTGGGCAAGTTGCGCGATCGCATCAATATCTTCCAGTTTGCCCACGCGACGGCTACCACCCAACGGACTCCAAGGTAAAAACGTTAGTTGTTCCTTTTCGCAATACTCCAGCACTCCGTCCTCTTCCGGCTGACGATTCCAAGGATTGTACTGATTTTGTACAGAGACAATCTCAACCACATCACGGGCGCGTTTAATTTGCTCTACTGAAAAGTTAGAGACGCCGACAAACCGGATCATCCCTTGTTCTAGAGCTTCTTTGGCTGGTTTGAGCGACTCTTCAATCGTGTAATCTGTATCGGGTGCGTGGTATTGCCAAATATCTATCGGCTTTCCCCCCAAAGTCTCAAAGCTGATCCGAATTGTCTCTCGTAGATGCTTGGGGTTGCCGTTGCGCGTCCAGCTACCGTTAGGGCGCATCAGTCCGCCCTTAGTGGCAACCAGAACATTACTCTTATCACCTGAATAAGAGGAAAGCGCCTTACTAATTAAGCCTTCGTTGTGGTGCTTATCTGATTCATCTTTGCAGTAGGAATCAGCTGTATCAATCAGCGTCACGCCCAAATCGAGGGCGTGATGGATGACTTTGATGGATTCTGATTCTGGGGGTCTGCTACTTAAAGACATCGGCATTCCACCCAGTGCGATCGCGCTGATTTTGACACCTGTATGTCCGAGTTCTTTCGTTTCCATTGTTTGATTTTGCTTTCGTCTTCTACCCCTTCAATTGATTGAAGATTGCCGGATGGAAATCGTCTGTCTGACGGTTAGTTCTCAACAAGCGATCGCAAATTCTGTTGGTCAACACCTTGCAAGGACACAGCATTAGCGTGTCCATACGTCTAAAAGGGCAATTCTAACTCGACGCACTCGTATAAAATCGCAGTGCAAACCGCCAGAAAACCCGCGAAGCGAATAATAGCGCCAACGCCAGAATTCCCGCACTCACTATCCAACCCACCTCGACGCGCCCCAGCATCGCCTCCGCTGGGATAGTCGTTAAAAACGCTACTGGCACTATGAAAGTAAAGAAAAAACGGTAAGCAGCGGGATAAGCAACCATTGGGTATCGCCCAGCTTCTAAAAAGCCTCTGAGTACCTCAGTGACGTTGTAGATTTTCACAAACCAGATGCTAGTCGCCCCCAGCATAAACCACAGGCTGTACAGAATTGCGAAACCGAATAGTAGCGGTATCGTACTTAAGAAATAGTCGCTGATTCTTAAACCCAACCGCGCCCCAGCATAGCCAATCAGCACCCCTCCAAAGACTAAATCTGGCAGTCCCCAAGGAGAAAAGGCGCGGGTAGAAAGCCAAAATTGGCTGCTGATTGGCTTCAGCAGCACAAAGTCTAATGTCCCTTGCTGAACCTGATCGACAATCCGGTTTAAATTAGGCACCAAAAAGCTATTAGAAAAGCCTTGCAGGATCGTAAAAACTCCTAGCACAACCAAAGCTTCCTCCCATTTCCACCCTTCAAAGGTGTAACCATTGCGGTAAAACAAGGACAACCCAAACATACTACCGGCTAGGTTTCCCAAACTACTGAGTGCTGCTAGAACAAAATTAACCCGGTATTCAAGTTCAGCAGCGATCGCTGTACTCCAAAATAGCTTTAGTACCCGTAGATATCGTTGCATCTTCTCAAGGTTGCAAGGTGTGCCAATTTGAAAGTAACGCGATTTGCGGATAGCAACACGGCGAAAGCGATCGCGTCTTTAAATCCCCCTTTTCTGACGCGGATCGTCGCTGGGAGGATGCCAGCCGCCTTGCACCCAAAACCGACGAGATTTCTGAATAAAACCATCATTATGAAACTCATCATTAAAATCAAGTCGATTGCAAGTAGCTCTACCTGTAGGTGTAATACCTAAAATTTTTATACCGTCTGCTGTCCAGATAAAATGTTCAGCCCACGGTTGCTGACGAGGATTAAATAAGGGTATTTCTTCTTGAGTTTCTGTGTCAATTCCTACTATAAAATTATAACGACGCTCATTACAGCGACGGCAAGCTAAAGCTAAATTTTCAATCTCATCAGACCCTCCCAAAGACTGCGGGAACAAATGCTCTATGGTGAGTAGAGATGTACTCAAAAATTCAGGAGAATGGCAATACTCGCACAAATATTTTGCTCGTTGCCGTACCAACTGCTGGAGCTTATTTGAAATCGTCACGGTTGAGCAGCAATTTGGGCATTGATGTAGGTAAAAATCATGTCTAATTCTCCTATACCCTCCAGTTCAGCAGCTTCTTCTGGCGTGAGAAAATCAGCCTTTTTTTTCTCCAAAAGTTCTTCCATCCGGGACTGGAGTTCTTCTGTGAACTTGAAAAGATTCATATTCTCTACTTTTTCAACTCGGATGCCAGTCGTTAGCCAAGAAGAGGGTCTAATTACTACTGGGGTCATGGCATTCTCACAGTCGATTTAGTTCTAGTGTACTATTAAGCGCGATCGCGCCTTCACACTTCATATCTATGAGCGATGAATAGTTAGGGATGCGATCGCTGTACTCTAAAATAGCTTTAGTACCCATAGATATCGTTGCATCTTCTCAAGGTTGCAAGGTGTGCCAATTTGAAAGTAACGCGATTTGCGGATAGCAACACGGCGAAAGCGATCGCACTCTTCCCCTCTTTCTTCCTACGCCCCCATCCCCGAATATTGTTTCAATCCCCGCCGCCACATCCAACGATTCCAGACAAAAAACAGCAAACACCAACCGAACATTGCCAACAAACCCCGCCCTAAATCCACTGGCAACCCTACCAACAAGGCCGCCGGGAAATGCACCAGATAGGGAAATGGCGTCCACAGCACCACCTCACGCACCGCTGGCGGAAAAACTTCTAGGGGTGCCACAACGCCAGAAAGAAACAGATACAGCAAAAACCAGAATTGCTCGATGGCGCTAGCGCGTTCCGTCCAAAAAGCAAACAGAGCAAACGTGTATTGGATGAGAAAGCGGAGCGTGAAGGCGATCGCTAACACCCCGAAAAATAATAAAATTGTCCCCACACTCGGCAACCAAAGAGCCTTCGGGTAGAGAGTGAAAAACAAGATTATCAATCCCGCAATGAACGGTAAACGGGCAAGGCGTTCGGAAAGATGAGAAGCGACATGATGCCACACCGGGTCTAAGGGTTGCAGCAGTCGAGAAGACAACGTCCCTTGTACCACCTGCTTCTCAAATTCCCAAATCACCCAAACAACCGTAAACTGCCTAACCAGAAAAGCTGCAATGAAATACCGGGCAAAATCTACTGGCGACAGTCCAAATTGTCCACCTTGCGATGCTGCTTCCATCCAAATCCCCATCAAGATGAAGGGCACAGAACCTGATAACGCCCACAAAAATAACTCTGCCCGATACTCCACCATATGAGCGTAATAAGCTATCAGCAAAGTTTTGGCGGTTCTAATTGCTGAACTCATACAACGACTCCCGCCCGAAACACCTGACCGATGACTTCTTCAATCGGCGGGTCAGTCACTGCCAAATCCAATACATCCATTTCTGCCAAAATTTTAGCGACTGTGCGTGTCAGTGCCTCCCGCCGCACCAGCAATCGCACTACTTGACCTTCTACCGCTTTGATTTCACCATAAGACTTTAAAGATGCCAAACTTCCCCTTTCTACATCATCTTTCGGTAGCGGATGCGCCAACTCTACTTTCACCTCGCGGTAGGGGGCAAAGCGGTCTAGGAGTCCATCCAAACTACCATCATAAATTAGCTGACCTTGATGAATCAGTAGCACCCGCTGACACAAAGCCGTGATATCTGCCATGTAGTGGCTGGTTAAGAGAATCGTCGCTCCATAGAGCTGATTGTACTCCCGCAAAAATTCCCGCACCCCCACCTGAGCATTGATATCCAGCCCCAGCGTCGGCTCATCCAAAAACAGTACCTTGGGCTGGTGGAGGAGAGCGGCTAGCAACTCAGCCTTCATTCGTTCCCCTAAAGAAAGCTTCCGCACCGGCTGATTTAGCTTGCCTTGCAGTGAAAGCATCTCCGTCAGCTCCCCCACCATCCGCCGAAACTCTTTGTCGGAGATGTTATAAACAGCGGCGTTTATCCTCAGCGAGTCCATCGCTGGCAAGTCCCAGAGCAACTGCTGCTTTTGCCCCATCACTAGCGTAATTTGTTTTAAAAAGGACGCCTGACGCTGGAAAGGAACCTGTCCCGCCACTCTTACATTCCCTGCGGAGGGATGGATTAACCCCGTGAGCATCTTCAGAGTCGTCGTTTTTCCCGCGCCATTGGCACCTAAAAACCCCACGACTTCCCCCGGTTCAATCTCGAAGGAAACCTCTTGAACCGCCTTCACCTCGCGGTAGGTGCGGCGCAGAAAGTGCTGTAATGTCCCCTTAAGTCCGGGTTCTTTGACCGCCACTGGGTAGACTTTGCTCAGTTTCTCAGCCGAGACAATAGGCATTGCAATTAGCTTTTTCTATAAATCTAACTTGATACTCTAAAAAGCGGCTGGATGTCCCTATCCAATGGCAAGACTTAAACAGGTATCCTAGATTACTCTCGATTCCAGACCGAGCTTTTCCAATCTCAAGGTATTTACGTTTTTGTCTATCTACGCCATAAACTGCAATGGGCAGTTTGCCGATGGCTGGGGGTTTCAGATGGATGATATCATCGAAATAGGGCAGAGGTATCCCCTGCCCCAGTAGATAGCGCCGCTTCTCGTTAACTTACGGACTATGCATAAACTCGACCGTTGAGATAATAGTCTCGCGTACCCTTAGCGTTGATAGCTTCTCCCAATCGATTTAAAGCATGAACGTAAGCCGCTGTTCGCATCGAAATCGCTAGTTCCTGGGAAATTGACCAAATTTTCTCAGTTTCTTCGACCATTTTTTCCATTAAACGTTGATTGACTTCTTTGAGCGTCCAATAAAGTCCGCTGCGATTTTGTACCCATTCAAAGTAGCTGACTGTAACACCGCCCGCATTAACTAAAATATCGGGAAAGACGTAAATTCCTCGTTCTTCCAAAATTCTGTCAGCCGCCGAACTAACTGGACCGTTGGCGACTTCAAAGATATATTTTGCTTTGATATCCTTGACATTCGCCTCATTAATTTGATTTTCTAAAGCGGCGGGAATCAAGACATCCACATCTAAAGCTAAAAGTTCCTCGTTGCTGATGACTTCGTGTTCATCCATGTGGCAAACGGTGTCTTGGCAGTAGAGGGCTTTAATACCTTTGCTGGAGACTTTATATTGCCGAATACTGGGAATATCTAAACCTTTTTTGGAATAGACACCACCTTGGGAATCGCTAACCGCAACAACTTTATATCCGGCTTTGTAGAGTAATTCTGCTATCTCTGCACCAGCATTCCCAAATCCTTGAACGGCTACTGTTGTCTCTTGAGGGAGTCGGTCAACTTTGCTCATGATGCTTTCAATCACAAAGAAAGCACCCATAGCGGTAGCCGTATCTCTGCCTAAACTACCCCCCATTGTTAACGGTTTGCCAGTGACAACGGCTGGGGTAATTTGACGGCGGATAATACTGTATTGATCCATCATCCAACCCATAATCATGGGATTGGTGTATACGTCGGGTGCTGGAATATCTATGTCAGGGCCAATAAAGTCTGCGATCGCATCGACATATCCTCGACTCAGCCTTTCTAACTCCATCTTCGAGAGTTCTTTGGGATTCAGCGTAATTCCCCCTTTCGCTCCGCCAAACGGTAAATTTAACACCGCACACTTAAAAGTCATCCAAAAGGCTAAGGATTGCACTTCATCCATTGAAACATTGGGGTGATAGCGTACCCCTCCTTTAGTCGGGCCTCTGGTATCATCGTAACGGACACGATAGCCCTGAAAAATCCTCAAAGTGCCGTTATCCATCCGGACAGGAATTGAAACGGCTAAGCTGGCTTTTGGATATTTTAAGTGTTCGGCTGCATCGTCGGAAATAGAAACAAATTTTAGGGCTTGTTCTAATCTTTGGCTAGCATCAGCAAATAATGAGTCTGACATCCCACGATTCCTCCTGTTGCACGATCAAGCTGGTATGCAAATACAAATTTCACTTTAAGAAAAGCAGAATGGTGCAAATTAAGCTAATTCTTGAGGATTGGAAGTGAAAAAGTTAACTGGTATGCAGCATAACCAATTACCCATTACAAACCCTACAAGTAATGTTTAATTACACCACCTGTTTCAGTAGATTCTCGCAATAGAAAACGATTGCTTTGGCTAGGGTTCTTAATTAAGTAGGCAAAAACCGAACCCTCTCTAAACCTATTTTTCAATAGGGAATTTTGCGAGTTGCTCATCGTCGAGTTTCTCAGCAAAGTGAGGATTTTTTGTTTATTTTTACCGACTTAATAAGTGTGCGCGTCGCACGTATTGCAATTAATTTTCTTTCTTGGAAGACGCTTAACTTTCCCTACCAACATTAAAACACAAAAAAAACTGTATTATATGTAACATTTTAAGAATAAGCGACACAATTCCGGTTTAAGTAGAGCTTAGGACGGCGGGGGAGGGGGGATGACCCATCAGCGCGATCGCTGTTTATGAAATATCTTGGAAATTAGTGGCAAGCTCTCTAAAGCAGTGTGAAACTGTAAACAGAGGAAATAATTCTCGTCTGCCCTGATGTCAAGCAATCAGTTCTTGTGTCGGCTGAATTCTTATGATTGAAATCTTAGCCGCACTCTCTGCATCTGCGGCGGCAGGAATGAGAGTAGCTCTTCCCTTGCTGGTAATTGGTCTATTGCATAGTACCAATCTCTGGTCAAGCGTGCCCCTATTGTCGCGCTTTCCTCCTCCTGTCGTTTTAGGAGTGCTAACCAGCTGGTCGTTATTTGAGCTGTTCGCCTCGAAAAAGCTGTTGGGTCAGCGCGTACTGCAACTGATCCAGCTACTTTTCAGCCCAATTGTCGGAGCGATTATGGGCGTTGCCGTTGCCCAAATTGCTGGCGCTTCCACTGGCCTTCTCTGGATAGTTGCTGTGGTGGGCAGCTTATTAGCGTTCGTCCTCCAGCTAGTTCAGGTCGGCTGGTTCTACCGCTTGCGGCGTCTACCGCTGTGGGTCGTCTTTTTGCAAGATGTTCTGTGCGTTGTCTTGGTGGTCTTCGCCTTCGATGCGCCCAAGCATGGAGGACTCATCGCCTTACTTTTGTTGTGGCTGGCTATTCGCAGCTCTAAGGAATGGTATCGCTGGTATCGAGGACAAAAACGCTCTAGGGGACACTATCAGCAACCCGACTAAAGGAAAGCAAAAGTAAAAAGGCAAAAGAAAGGATTGTTTGTTTTTAGTTTGGCTTTTTTACTTTTTTATTTTATTTTTAGTTTTTACATTAGCCCAACAAAGTGTAGAGGGCCGCGACCGCTAATTAACTCGATTACTAAGGCAAGAAAGCCAAGCATTGCCAGCCGTCCGTTCCAGACTTCTGCTGCTGTGGTCATGCCCCACTCCCAGCGCTCTTGGGGATACATTTTGACTTTCTTCTTGAGCTGTGTGACTTGGGATAGCTTCAAGCTGGGGGCGTCGAGAGCATCAATTACCAAAGTCGCCATTGCTTCAATAAAGCGGGGATGAGTATCTAGTGCTGGCACGCGGCGGAAGTCGTGGATGCCAGATTCTTCTGCCAGTTCGCGGTACTCAATGTCAATTTCTTGTAGGGTTTCAATATGCTCGGAGACAAAGCTAATCGGTACAACCAACAAATTTTCGACTCCCTTGGCTCCCAGTTCTTTTAGAGCGTCTTCGGTATAGGGTTTAAGCCACTCGACTGGCCCGACTCGACTTTGATAAGCCAAGGTGTGGGAATTAGGTCGATTGAGGGTCTGCATAATTAGAGCGGTGCAGTCCTCAATTTCTCTTTGATAGGGATCTCCGGCTTCTTCAACGTAGCTCACAGGAACACCGTGAGCGCTGAAAAAGAGATGAACTTGGTCGGGATTGGGAAATTGGTCCAGTTCTTGGGTAATCAACTCAGCCATTGCTTGTAGGTAGCTGGGTTGGTGATACCAGGAGGGAATGACGGTGTATTCGATTCGGCTCAGTGCTGGGTCTTCCTGCCACAGTCTTTCTAAAAGGCGGAAGCTGGAACCGCTGGTGCTGATGGAAAATTGAGGATAGAGGGGCAGAATTACCAGGTGTTCTATGGCGTCGCGTTTGATGCGAGCGATCGCTTCTTCTGTAAAGGGATACCAGTAACGCATCCCAATGTAAATATTCGCTTCTTGTCCTTGTTGCTGCAATTTTGCCTGAAGCGCTTCTGCTTGGGCTTCTGTAATCCGCCGCAGTGGGGAGCCGCCCCCGATTTCCCGATAGTTTTCTTGCGATTTTTTGGTTCTTAAGGTGGAAATCAGCCACGCTAAGGGTTTCTGTAGCCCAGAAAAGGGTATGCGAATAATCTCTGGGTCGGAAAACAGATTAAACAGAAAAGGCCCAACATCCTCTAAATCATCCGGCCCACCCAGATTTAGTAGCAAAACTCCTACACGACCCATAGCGGTTACAGTTTCCAAATCTTTCATTTTCGTTACTGATTTTAACAATAATATTCTTTTAAAGGTTCGGGTCTGCAATAAGAGATACAGATTTTAACTACGGGTAGAGTAGTGGCTACTATTTTAAGTACTTGGAGTTATCAACACCAGTGGCTGTATGATGCGATCGCTCGTTTAGCTGCTGTGAGTGTAGGCGGGGAAGCAAGATTTCGTCAACTACCTTTGCAAGGGTTAACGATCGATTCAGAAACGTGCTGCTATGCATGAAATGGAACCCGATCGATTGCGGCAAATTCTCCAAGAAGTCTACCGGGTACTAAAACCGGAAGGTATCTTTGCCTTAGTCGATTTTCATCGTCCCACAAATCCGCTATTTTGGCCTCCAATCTCCCTATTTTTGTGGCTGTTTGAAACAGAAACCGCTTGGCAGCTGTTAAAGACGGATTTGGCTGGGTTGTTGCAGGAGATTGGGTTTAATCTGGTGGAAGAACCGACTCTCCATGCAGGTGGAAGTTTGCAGGTGATTCACGCCCAGAAATAAACCACTCCAGAACGCACCAGAAACAGAGCTAGGGGGAAGCAGCGCGTCTACTCTGCATTCCCAGATACACGAATTAGCTGCAAATGAGACGCCTTCTCTTGCCTCACAAGCGGCTAATCGCCACCAGAAAATCAAGGAAATATATTACAGATGAAAAGCGAAACAATTGAGCTGTTGTCAAACCGGGAGTTGGATAAAATGCGTCAGGCTGGACGCTTGGCGGCTGAACTCCTCAACCATCTAGAACCGATGGTCAAGCCAGGAGTCAGTACCCTAGAAATCAACGATGAAGCTGAACGCTGGACTTTGGCTCACAAAGCGAAAAGCGCCCCGCTGGGCTACAAGGGATTTCCCAAGTCTCTTTGCACCAGTATCAATGAGGTGGTCTGTCACGGCATCCCCAGCGCTAAACAGGTTCTCAAAGAAGGAGACATCATTAACATTGATGTGACGCCGCTGGTGGATGGCTACCACGGCGATACCTCTAAGACGTTTTTTGTCGGGAAGCCCTCACCCATCGCGAAAAAGTTGGTTGAGGTGACGCTGGAGTGCCTAAACAGAGGAATTGCTGAAGTCAAGCCGGGGGCGCGGATTGGCGATATTGGGGCAGTGATTCAAGAGTACGCTGAAGGAGAAGGTTTTTCTGTGGTGCGGAACTTCGCGGGACACGGTGTTCACCGCATTTTCCATACTGCACCAGAGATCCTCCATTATGGTAGACGCGGAACCGGGAAGCGTCTGAGACCAGGCATGGTTTTTACGATTGAACCGATGATTAATGAGGGAACTTGGGAAGTCGAGCTTCTCGACGATGGGTGGACGGCTGTCACACTCGATCGCAAGCTCTCCGCCCAGTTTGAGCATACGGTGGCTGTTACTGAGGAAGGCGTCGAAATCCTTACCCAAGCTTAAGATTAGCGGTTCCCCGATCAAAGGTTGCTTTGTCGGTATCGAGAAATTGCTGGGAATTTATCAGGAGCGTAGATGCACCAGGTTTTGGTTAAAAAATCTAAAATTGTTTGGCTTCTACCCAATTCTTCGCCGCAGTACCTTTGGGAGGATAAATTCATGGAAATCCCTGAGGTGAAAGCATCCCCCGGCTTATAGCCGTGGGGAGTTTCAACGGCGTTGTTTTTGTAATTCAGCAACTTGTGCTTCTAGTTTGTTGATACGCTGCTTGAGTTCGATTACCAGAGTGGCTAGGCGGTCAAACATGGGGTCTGCTGAGGCGGGTCGATTGCCTCTAGGGGCGATAGGAGGCGCTGGTTTCGTTGAGCCGGTTCTTCCAGAGGGGGACTGGTTCTGTCCTTGTAACTGCGACTGTAGCTGATTTATTTGCGATCGCAATTGATAAGTTTCGGATTCCAATCTAGAAATCCGCGATTCTAAGTAAGATGACTCTTGCGCCAGTGTTTGTTTGGGCAGCAAGGCGATTCCCAACATGATGGCAAGGCAAAGCAACTCCATTTTTCTGAACATACATTATCGATCCTCCTAGGGAGGACAATGCGTGTGTTGGTAATTTCATGGGGCACTCAGCGATCGCTTTCACCAAGCGATCGCCCTAAATTAAATCAGAACAAGCAGGCTGTGTGGGTGTATCGATTGATTCAGGCGCTTGGACTTTCGTCTTTCTAATTTTTGATTTTTTGCTTTGCGTCCAGCTACAGATATCACGGGCTAGCTGTTTCCCATTGACTGCACAGTTAGAAGCTTTTTTGGTAAACTCTTCTACCGATGTAGTCGGGTCGCCCGGTCGAGATTTCACAAGACCATGAGCGCATTCATTCCGGTCGTAGCTCCAGAGCCTCACAGCATCAATCAAATCTTCCCTAGTTTTATACGGAACTTTCTCATCCCGCCTTTTCCATTCCTGAATCAATCTTCCTAGGAAAGTTTCTTTATTTGTAAACTGATGAGTTTCACCGGATTCTTTCAGTCTAACAACTAAGTAACTGAGAAGCCGATCTGAAATGATGCTTTCCGCAATCATAATTGATTCCAGGAAAAACTCTTTTTGAATTGCCTCTTCCATGCGCTCAAAGGCAAACTTATAGGATTGAAATTTGATGATATTTTTGGTTGTTTTAGTTTTCATCCTATTAACCTTTGCGAGAGTCCGCAGTATGGCACCCACAACAGATCGGTCAAATTCCTCAAAAGTCAGGTTGTGTACTCAGCGTTAATCTTCACATAGTCATAACTCAAGTCGCAGCCCCAGGCGACACCAGAACCCGAACCATTCCCGATGCTCAGCGCGATCGCAACAGTCTGATCTTTGAAGTTGGTAGGTGAGGCGGGGCGACCAAATGCAACAGGTTGACCGGACTCTACTTGCATTAAGTCATTGCTGGAATCAGTGCTGAGTAACTCTTTTGCCGACGCCGCCGCCGCTTGTTTTAAATAAGCACTCGCCGCCGCCCGATCGAAGGGCAACGGTTGACCATTTTCCATCAATAAGAAGTCCCCTAGCTGAATGCGGAGATGTTCTTGATCGAACAGCACTCCGGAACGACCCGCCGCTGCTGCAATTCTTCCCCAGTTTGGATCGTGCCCAAACACGGCTGACTTAACTAAGGATGAACCGACAACCGTTTTGGCAACCTGACGGGCAGCTTTTTCATCCGATGCGCCGGTAACTTGCACTTCAATTAAGCAGGTAGCCCCTTCGCCATCACGGGCGATCGCTTTCGCTAAATATTGGCAAACTTCAGTCAGCATCGCCTCTAATTTCTCGGCGTCTGGTCCCATCTCGGTAATCGCTGGGGTGCGAGATTCCCCATTTGCTAAGGCGATCAGCGTATCGTTGGTACTGGTATCGCCATCTACGGTAATTTGGTTAAAACTTTGGTCAGCGGCTCGACTCACCATTTTTTGCCAGAGAGAAGGAGCAACCGCCGCATCGCAAGTGACAAAAGCTAGCATCGTCGCCATGTTGGGATGAATCATCCCAGATCCCTTTGCCATACCGCCGATTCGCACCGGGCGATCGCCAAAAGTGGTCTCTAGGGCAATCGATTTGGTCACTAAGTCGGTGGTGACGATCGCTTGGGCGGCTGCATCGCCGCCGGTTTCAGAAGCAGCGGCGACCAATTTAGGAATCCCATCCCGCAGGGCATCCATCTTAATTCGTTGCCCAATAACGCCCGTAGATGCCAACAAGATAGAGTCAGAGGAGATATTCAGTATTTGAGCCAACATCTGAGCGCTTTCAATCGCGTCGATCCAACCTTGGGAACCCGTAGCGGCGTTGGCTTGCCCAGCATTGCAGAGAATTGCGTGGGCGCTGTGTTTGGTAGAGAGGTGCTGACGGCAATAATCGACACAAGCGGCGCGTACTTGACTGGTGGTGAAAACGCCTGCTGCGATCGCTTCTACCTCTGAATAAATTAGCGCTAAATCCGGTAAGCCTGAAGGCTTTAGTCCGGCGGCGATTCCAGCCGCCCGATACCCTCTAGGAGCCGTTACTCCACCACTAATGATTTGCCAGTTTGTCATCACTCCCCCTGAAAGATAAATGATGCAAATTTTAGCAATTCTCAGGGCTGCGGTGAGTGTTACTGAGTCATAAATTAAATTGGACGCGATCGCGTACAGCCCTTTGGGCATGAAAATAGCAAAGCGAGGCGTTAGCCTAGCGCCCAAAAAGTCAATTTGCTTTGTGGATGCTTTCTACAGTTCACGCCCCCTTCTACGCGAGCAATTGGGGAGAAGCGATCGCGTCCCCAACAGCGCTGTCTGGTTTCGGAAGTTGGCGACTGGCACAGGTTTTCGCGGATCGGATTGCTAAAAATGGTGGTGAGTCTTTTAGGCTTGTAAGAACTAATCGTCCATCAGGCGAGGAGCATCTTATCTCAAGCAAGCGGAACTTCAGAAGCAATCGCTTGACCTTAATATCCTCTAATCTGTAAGCCTTAATACTTCAATTCTTCACCCGATAATGAAGCAATAAGACACCAGTTGCATAGATTTTGCTGTCCGTGAGTTCTAAAGCGGTTTGCTTGATGACTCCAGAAAAAAGTGGAATGCCCGAACCGAATAGTACCGGACTCAACTTCAGGATGATCTCGTCAATCAAGTTTTCGCCAAGAAGCATTGTCGCTAAATCCGCGCCACCGCAAAGGTAGATGTCTTTGCCGGTTTCATTTTTCAATTTCCTGACCAATTCAGTAATATTGTCCGAAACGAGTTCAACATTCTCATCGGGGCTTTCCTTCATCGTCCGCGAGAAAACGTACTGCTTCATCGCTGGATAAGGATTAGTCACGCCGAGCTTTAGCCCGAACTCGTATGTCCTGCGTCCCATTAAAACGACATCAAACTGCTTGAGCGATTCGAGATAATCGGTTATGTGTTCGCCTTCCGAAGGAAAACCATCAATTGTGTGGTCTTCGTGGGCAATAAACCCATCAATGGTGCAAGCTACGTAATATTTTAGTTTTCGCATACAGCAATTCTGGTTTGGATGCAGTCCAGTTTTACCCCACCCCGGCTATTCCCTGCAAGCAAAGAGAGAGTTGGGGACGAGGTTTCGAGCTGCAAGACTCTCCAAAACTCTTGAAACCTTTGAAAAGCCGTTCGTTAGGCTTGTGTGGGAGCGAAACCCAACCACAACCTGGCTGCTCGCTTCACATCGTAATCTACCAAGATCACTAGTCTGCTTGGTGTGTTAGGCGGAAATAGAAGATGAATTTAGCTCTCCCGACAGGCTAGAGGGATCAATACATTCAGCATCAGCGATCGCCTCAAGTTGAGGAAATTTGATAAACCTGATTAAATCGGTTAAATAAGCAAAACTTAATTAGGCTGTTTATTCGGTCGAGCGATGACATCCAAGGAAATTTCTATGATTACCATTGGATTTTTCATTAACAAGTCTGCCTGATGTATGCAATTTGAGCGATCGCGCTGCCTTGAATTAGGTTTTAGGTCAAATTCAGGAGTTTAGATAATCACCCGTTAATCAGCCTATTGGTTTAGCTGATTATGGCGTCTAATCTAAAGAAAAAATTTATAAATACCATTGAAGATTCCACTGATAAGTAACGCTTTTTAGCTAGGCGCTCACTAATCAAGGTGATATATTTACCTTTAACGCAGAGGAAAAGCAGCGTTACCTGACGCAAAGAAGCTAGCGCGACCAACCTCAGCAAATTTTTCAAAAGCTAATTGTCGTAAATCTATCACTAGGTTCGCGACTTGGTTGTAGCAAACAACCGTCAATTTTAGTGCATTAAACCTTTGACCCTTCTAGGAAATCGGTTTGGTATGCCTCTAATTGGCATGGCTTTTGCGTTCAAAAAGCGTTCTTTTAATTAAGATAGCTCTTCCGTTCAAAATACTAAACCAGATTGTAGGAAGGAGACTTTATGAGCGAATTTTCTAAACTTTCACGCCGCAAATTTATCCTAACTGCTGGAGCATCCGCAATGGGGTCTTTATTGCTCAAAGGCTGTTTAGGAAATCCCCCGGAATTCAGCAACAGAACGCAAGCACAGACAACGCCTGCCGCTAACATTAGCCCAGAACAAGCACCGGAAACTAATAAAGTAAAACTAGGATATATCCCAATTGTAGAAGCAGCTCCTTTTATTATTGCTCAAGAAAAAGGCTTCTTTGCCAAGTATGGCATGACTGGAGTTGAGCTTTCCAAGCAAGCTTCCTGGGGTTCTATGCGGGATAACACCGAAATAGGTTCAGCGGGTGGCGGCGTTGATGGTGGTCAATATCAGATGCCAATGCCGCATCTCATTACTGAAGGTTTAATCACCAAAGGTAATCAGAAAATTCCCATGTACGTGCTGGCTCAGTTGATTACTCATGGAAATGGAATCGCGATTGCTAGCAAGCATCTCGGAAAAGGTCTTGAGTTAAAAATGGACAAAGCGACGGCATTTTTTGACGGACTCAAATCCGCAAAAACTCCTTTTACCGCTGCTTATACTTTTTCACAAGTTAATCAGGATTTCTGGATTCGCTACTGGTTAGCAGGAAACGGCATCGATCCAGATACGGAAGTTAAATTAATTCCCGTACCCTCTGCTCAAACTGTTGCCAATATGAAGACGGGAACGATGGATGCTTTCAGTACAGGCGACCCCTGGCCTTATCGAATTGTTAAAGATAAGATTGGCTTCATTTCAGCATTGACAGCGGAAATTTGGAAGTGCCACCCAGAAGAATACTTTGCTATGAAAGCAGAGTGGGTTGACAAGAATCCCAAAGCTACCAAAGCACTTTTGAAAGGTCTGATGGAAGCGCAGCAGTGGTTAGATAATTTTGACAACCGGAAAGAAGCCGCTGAAATCCTTGGCGAACGAAATTATTTTAATCTTCCATCCGAAATTTTAGCCGAACCATTTCAGGGGAAATATGACATGGGCGATGGTCGTGTCATTGATGATAAATCAATGGCATCTCTTTACTGGAAAGATGAAAAAGGAAGTGTTTCTTATCCTTATAAGAGCCACGATCTTTGGTTTATCACAGAAAGCGTCCGCTGGGGATTTTTGCCTGAATCTGCATTGGCAAATGCTAAAGCCCTTATTGATAAAGTCAATCGGGAAGACATTTGGCGAGAAGCTGCCAAAGAAGCCGGAATTTCTGCTGCCGACATTCCTACAAGTACGTCTCGTGGCGTTGAAGAATTTTTTGATGGTGTCAAGTTTGACCCAGAGAATCCCACAGCTTACCTGCAACAACTGAAAATCAAAAAGGTGAAAGCTTAGTCGGTTGTCGGCAGTTAGTTGATAACAAACAACGGACAACAGACAGCAACCAATAGACCAACAACCCCTTAGTCAATTAGTAAAGTTTAGGAGAACACTGTCCATGACAACGCTACAAAGACGCCCTGCAACTGCTTCCCAGAACACCTGGTTATCCCGCCTGAACAAACAATTTCCTGACCTGATACCGCCAATTATTGCGATCGCTATCTTCCTCGGCGCGTGGCAGCTGTTTTCTTGGACTCCAGGTGCAACGCTACCAGGGCCAATACAGGTTGTCAAAGATACTTGGATACTAATTTTCTGGCCTTTTTATGACCGAGGCGGTACGGACAAAGGTTTGTTTTGGCAGATTCTCGCTAGTTTACAACGAGTCGCTATTAGTTACTCCTTAGCAGCGATTATTGGTATTGCCTTGGGCATCTTGATTGGTACAAATAAAATGATGTCCAAAGCTTTAGATCCCATCTTCCAGTTATTGCGAACCGTACCGCCTCTAGCTTGGGTGCCAATTTCTTTGGCAGCATTGCGCCAAAACGAACCAGCCGCCCTTTTCGTAATTTTTATCACCGCTATTTGGCCTATCTTGATTAATACAGCGGTAGGAGTGAAGCAAATCCCCCAAGATTACAACAACGTCGCCAAAGTTTTGCAGCTTTCACGGAAAGAATACTTCTTCAATATTCTCATTCCTGCTGCTTTACCCTACATTTTCACAGGTTTGAGAATTGCAATCGGTTTGGCTTGGTTGGCAATTATCGCAGCAGAAATTGTGATGTCCGGGATTGTCGGGATTGGCTTCTTTATCTGGGAAGCTTATCAGAATAACGCAGTTAGCGAAGTTATCTTGGCTTTAATCTACATCGGTGTTGTTGGTCTGCTGCTAGATAAAGCGATGGGTTGGATCGAAACGCGGATTTTACCCGAAGGACAGAAGTAGGGACTGGGTAATGGGTAAAAAGCGCCTACTTACTACCTATTACCTACTACCAATCACCCGTTAGTCATCACCAATTACCAATTACCAATCACCAACTACTATGAGCGTTTTTGTTGCCGTTGACCAAATTGATAAAGTTTTTTCGTTAACCGGAGGTGGCACCTATGTCGCCCTCAAAGGAATTGACCTCCAGATAAAAAAGGGAGAATTTGTTTCTCTAATTGGACACTCCGGTTGTGGTAAATCCACTTTGTTAAACATGGTGGCGGGTTTGGATTTGCCAACTGAAGGTGTAGTGACGCTGGAAGGACAACGCATTACTAAACCTGGCCCTGACCGGATGGTAGTATTCCAAAATTATTCGCTATTGCCTTGGCGCACGGTACGGGAAAATATTGCGTTAGCTGTAAACTCGGTGATGAAAGATTTGCCAGCAGGGGAACGCAAAGCAGTCGTCGAGCAGCATATTGATATGGTAGGGTTGCGTCATGCTGCTGATAAGCCACCCGCTCAATTATCCGGTGGAATGAAACAAAGGGTAGCGATCGCACGCGCCCTCGCGATTCGTCCCAAGTTACTGCTACTAGATGAACCGTTTGGTGCATTAGATGCACTGACGCGGGGTAACTTGCAAGAACAGCTGATGAAAATCTGCGAAGAAAACCAAGTCACCGCCGTCATGGTGACTCACGATGTCGATGAGGCGGTGCTGTTATCTGACCGAATTGTAATGCTCACCAATGGGCCAGAATCCAAAATCGGTCAGATTCTAGAAGTTGATATTCCCCGACCCCGCAAGCGGATGGAAGTAGTAGAACATCCCAGCTACTACAGCTTGCGGAGTGAGATGATTTACTTCCTCAATCAGCAGAAACGGATTAAGAAAATTCGGGCGAGGAAGACGACAGCGATCGCTCGTCATGGTCTAGAAAAAGTTAATCTCGATATTGGCTTCTTACCGCTAACCGCTTGTGCGCCTCTAGCTGTCGCTAAAGAAAAAGGTTTCTTTACCAAGCATGGACTTGATGAAGTCAACCTGATGCGTGAAACCAGCTGGCGGGGAATCACCGACGGCATGACTGGCGGATATTTAGATGCCGCCCAGATGCCCTCCGGAATGCCTCTCTGGTTAACTCTGGGAGGTCATGAAAACCGCTCCGTTCCGGTCGTCACCTCCCTGACCATGACCCGCAACGGCAACGCCATCACCCTCGCCAAGCACTTCTACGAGGAAGGCGTGTACACCTTATCTGATTTTAAAGATTACCTGCGTCGCACTCCCGATCGTCAGCACCGGATGGGAATGGTGCATCCCAGTTCCATGCACAACCTGTTGCTGCGTTACTGGCTGGCAGCTGGTGGCATTGACCCCGACCGCGACGTATCCCTAAAAACCATTCCTCCCGCCCAAATGGTAGTGGATTTGCAAGCCGGAACGATTGACGGTTACTGCGTCGGGGAACCTTGGAACCTCCGCGCCGCCGAGGAAGAAATTGGCTTTACTATTGCGACAGACTTAGAAATTTGGCTGGGACACCCAGGCAAAGTTCTAGGAGTGAGGGAAGACTGGGCAGCAGCTTATCCGAACACCCACATTGCCTTAGTTAAAGCTCTCTTAGAGGCTTGCAAATACTGTGCAGATACGGGTAATGCCCAAGAAATTCGGGAGATTTTGGCGCGACGGGAGTATGTAAGCACCGATTTGGCTTACATCCAGATGGGAGAACCAAACTACTCTGCCTGTAGCTTAGAGCATCCCATGCGCGAGTATGCCCATCACCAGTTTTACGGTGAAGGTGGTGTCAACCGTCCCAGTCGTACTGAGCAACTTTGGATTATGACACAGCTAGCGCGTTGGGGCGATACTCCTTTCCCCAGAAATTGGGTAGAAATTCTGGAACGAGTCTGTCGAGTTGGTGCGTTCAGTACAGCAGCGCGAGAACTGGGTCTTGACATTAGTTACACTCGCGGCGCAATTCAACTTTTTGACGGCACTCCGTTTAACGCCGATGACCCAATTTCCTACCTCAACAGTCTGGCAATTAAGCAGGACTTTTCAGTTGCGGAAGTTGTCATCGATTCCAGGACAAAGACGGCAGCTTAATTAATAGAAACCCCAGCGAAGGTCATTCGCGGCTATACAAACTCTTGCCCGCCTGCGTGGATTGAATTTGAAACCCACTTTTGTAGAGTTTTGCCTGTGTAGCCGCGATTAGAAATCCCCTAGTTTTGCTCCCACAGTTTATTTACTCCTTCTACAGCCATGCAAGCTTTTAACTTTCAAACCTCAAATTCTTTAACTCAAAACTCAAACCTCAACACTCAAAAATCCCCTAGTTCACCGTTTTTGGTGATTGAGAACGTATCCAAAGTTTATCCAACACCAAAAGGTCCTTACACGGTGCTGGAAGACGTTAACCTTACTGTACAGCAAGGCGAGTTTATCTGCCTCATCGGTCACTCTGGCTGTGGTAAATCGACACTGCTCAACATGGTGTCGGGTTTCAATACGCCCAGCAGCGGCGAGGTTCGGGTTGGCTCGAAGCGCATCACCCAGCCAGGGCCAGACCGCATGGTAGTATTCCAGAATTACGCTTTGTTACCTTGGCGGACTGCGTTTGAAAACATTTACCTGGCTGTTAACGCAGTTTATCCTAATAAACCGGAAGCTGAAAAAAGGGCAATAGTGCGAGATCATTTAGCAATGGTAGGACTCACAGAAGCTGCTGACAAAAAGCCGCCGCAATTATCCGGCGGGATGAAACAGCGGGTGAGTATTGCTCGTGCTTTGGCGATTCGTCCCCAAGTCTTAATTCTAGATGAACCTTTTGGAGCGTTGGATGCGATTACTAAGGAAGAATTACAGGAAGAATTGCTAAAAATTTGGAACGACAACCGGGCAACCGTGTTGATGATCACTCACGATATTGATGAAGCTCTATTTCTAGCAGATCGATTGGTGATGATGACGAATGGGCCTCACGCTAAAATTGGTGAGGTAATGGAAATACCTTTTCCGCGTCCGCGCGATCGCGCCCGCATTATGGAAGATCCGCAATACTACAAACTCCGGAATCACGCTCTAGATTTTCTCTACAATCGCTTCGCCCACGACGAATAAAGCAACAGGCAAAAGGAAAAATAACGCTCCTTTTTTTCCTTTTGCCTTTTAGCGCGTTAATCATAAAAAATACTAACGCTTTTCAAACAATCTCAATGGTGTATCTATAAAAAGAGACTAGCAAAATGCGGATAGGCAAAAAGTTAACAAAACAAATCAGAGCAGCTTTCAGAGATGAAAACTTTTTGCACCAGCTAGAAAATATAGAGGGTATAGTTTCCAAAATTCTTTCAATTGCTATGATATTAGTTATCTTGTTAGCAATTTGGAATCTAGGCTTGTCTTTGGTACAAACGCTGATTGGTCAACCAGATGAGCCTTTTACTAAAACATTATTCAAAATATTTGGATTGTTTTTGAATGTTTTGATTGCTCTTGAAATATTAGAAAATATCACTGCATATCTAAAAAAACACGTTATTCAAGTTGAATTAGTTATTGTTACTTCTATAATCGCTGTTGCCAGAAAAATTATTATTCTAGACTTGGAAAAAACATCAGGGGTTGACATAATTGGGTTGGGAATTGCCCTATTATCTCTTTCAATTAGTTATTGGATTATTCGTCACATGAATGCCAAACAGCATAACGAATAAGGCAGGTTGAGGACTGACACTCGCACTGGCAGATCGAAGCGCACTTAATGATGAAATTTCAACTTAAATGGGCGTCCAGCGGTGCTTTGAGAATCTCCGAGTGGGATTAGCCCATTAGTCGATGCCGCGATCGCATCACCAGCTACTTCCTAATACATCCGATTCTTCATATAGCCGTTTCTTCGGGAATTCCGAAGATTTTAAGGAATCGGATGATATGCTCTTGACTGTCTGAGTGCTAAGTTGAGCTTTGGGGCACAAAGCAGAGACATATTTAGGTAAACCAAGGATGGAAATTTTGAAAAAATTACGTGTAGCAGTGATTATTTTGGTAATGATAGGCGGTTTCTTGCTTAATCCTGCTGACACGGGACTAACAAATACAATAGCTTCTGATAACGCGATTTATCAGGAACGGAGCAACCACAGCTCAGAAGGCATTGGCAAGTTTTACATGGGTCGAGAAATTGCTAAAGTGATGGGACATGAGGGAGCATTTTGGCTGGAACGACCGAGTCGAGAAGCTGAAGAGCGACCTTCTAAAGTGGTGAATGCCCTTGACTTGAAACCTACTGATATTGTGGCAGATATCGGAGCCGGGACGGGATACATGAGCTTTCGCATTGCTCCCCTCGTGTCACAAGGGAAGGTGCTGGCGGTGGATGTTCAGCCGGAGATGCTCGACATGATGAATTTTATGAAAAAAGAGGGAAATATTACGAATGTTGAGCCAATTTTAGCCACAATTAAAGACCCAAATCTGCCGACAGCAAGTGTCGATTTGGCGTTAATGGTGGATGCTTATCACGAATTTGAGTATCCCAGAGAAGTGATGGAAGCACTTGTGAAGGCGCTTAAACCAGGTGGACGTGTAGTTTTAGTTGAGTATCGCGGTGAAAATCCGTTTATTCTGATCAAAGCGCTGCACAAAATGACTCAAAAGCAAGTGCGTAAAGAAATGGCAGCAGTGGGTTTGCAATGGTTGGAAACAAAAAGCTTTTTACCTCAGCAGCATTTGATGGTTTTTCAAAAGCTGAAGGGATAAGATAATTTTGGGCTGCTGCTATATTTGAGCACCCCAACCCCCCTTTTTAAGGGAAGCTAAGACCAATATTTTTCATTTCTAAACTAAAAAAAACTTGATAAAAATCAGAATCTCTAAATAAAAAAGTATTTTTTTATTTAGAGCTTACCCAATATTGCCAAAGTCTTAAGAATTTTAGCCCCCCCTTTTTAAGGGGGGTTGGGGGGATCGAGCTAGGAAGTTGCAAGCTTACGATTTTCTACCAAACTTCGTTTTTAAGTCGTTTAGTGTTGGTGATTTTTGTTGCATGCGATCGCTTGTTTTTTTCACACTACTTCCGCCACTCGCTTCGCCTGCTGATTTCATCGACAAACTAATGCGTTTCAACTGCTCGTTGACTTCTAGAACTCGCACTTTCACAACTTGTCCGACTTTGACAATTTGTTTTGGATCTTCTACAAATCGGTCAGAGAGTTGCGAAATATGCACCAAACCATCTTGGTGAACGCCGATATCGACAAACGCGCCAAAGTTAGCAACATTCGTCACAATCCCTTCCAGTTCCATGCCAATTTGGAGATCCCTTATTTCTTTGACTCCTTCCTTAAAAGTGGCATACTTAAACTCGGCGCGGGGATCTCTTCCCGGCTTTTCTAGTTCGCTGATAATATCGCGCAGCGTCGGTTCGCCGATGGTATCAGTGACGTATTTCTTCAAGTTGGTTGACTTAAGTTTTTCTGCAACTTGCGTAATTTGCTCCAACGGCACATTTAAATCTTTAGCGATCGCTTGTACAACCCCATAACTCTCAGGATGCACGGCTGTATTATCCAAAGGATTTTCGCCAGCGCGAATCCGCAAGAAACCAGCCGCCTGTTCAAAGGCTTTTGGCCCTAATTTTGGCACTTTCATCAATTCCCGGCGGTTTTTGAATGCACCCTGCTTGTTGCGATAGGTGATGATATTTTTGGCAACCGTTGGTGTCATCCCGGAAACAAAGGTCAAAAGTTCTTTTGAGGCAGTGTTCAAATCCACACCGACATAGTTCACGCAACTTTCTACCGTATCATCTAGCTTCGTTTTCAGTAATTTTTGATCGACATCGTGTTGGTACTGTCCGACGCCAATCGATTTGGGGTCAATCTTGACGAGTTCGGCTAAGGGATCTTGCAAGCGACGACCGATGCTGATAGCACCGCGAACCGTAATATCAAGATCGGGAAATTCTGCGATCGCGACATCACTCGCAGAATAAATCGATGCTCCCGACTCATTCACCATGACTTTAATCGGTTTGCGATCCATCGTCTTGAGAATTTCTGCAACGAACTCATCCGTCTCTCGTCCGGCAGTGCCATTACCGATGGCTATCAGTTGAATATTGTACTTTTCAATCAATTTCTTGAGAGTGCTGGCAGCCTTCAATCGCTGCTCGGCTGCTTGATGGGGAAAGACAGCCTGGTATTCTAAAAATTGCCCCGTCTCATCAAGAACGGCAACTTTGCAGCCAGTCCGAAATCCCGGATCGATTGCCAGCGTCGGCTTCAATCCCGCGGGACTCGACAGCAGCAACTCCCGCAAATTACTTTCAAATGTCTTAATCGACTCGACATCTGCATAAGCTTTTCTATCAGCACGCACTTCGCTAATCAGGGAAGCTTTCATCAAACGGTTGAAGGCATCTTTGAGCATTCCCCGATAAAAGTCTCTCACCGCAGGGACTTTCGTTTGGATTTCCTGCGACTCCAAATACGACAGGACAACTTCTTCATCGAAGGAAAGTTCTAAGTTCAATACTTCCTCCGTCTCGCCTCGCAGCAGTGCCAGCAAGTTGTGCGGCGCAATATTTTTTACCGAAGCCTGGAAATTTCGGTACATCTCAAATTTGGTGGAACCTTCGGGATGATCGTTTTTGATGCGCGAGACGAATACCCCTTCGTTCATCAAATAGTCGCGTAGATGCGATCGCACCTCAGCTTTTTCAGACACCGCCTCCGCCAGAATGTCAGAAGCACCTTTAAGCGCTTCCTCCACCGTCTTCACTCCCTTTTCTTCAGAAATATACTTTGTTGCCTCAGCCTCCAAGGATGCAGGCTGAGCAGTGCGATTGTTCAGCGACTTGATGAACTCTGCCAGGGGTTCCAGTCCTTTTTCCCTAGCGATGGTGGCGCGTGTCCGTCGCTTCGTTTTGTAGGGTAGGTAAAGATCCTCTAGTTCGGTTTTTTGCACAGAGGATTCGATTTTAGCTTTCAGCTCATCGGTCAGTTTACCTTGGGATGCGATCGCTTCCAGAATCGCCGCCTTGCGCTCTTCTAGCTCCGTCAGGTAGGTAAATCGCTCCGACAGGTTGCGAAGCTGGATTTCGTCCATTGTGCCAGTACGCTCTTTCCGATAACGAGCAATAAAGGGAATCGTTGACCCCTCGGCGAAAAGTTCCAGCGCACTTTGCACCTGAGAAGGTTTGAGGGAAAGCTCTTGTGCTAGTAGTTGAGGAATGTTCAGCATCGGATGTGTTCAGCAGTTACGAATCAGACACTTCTGTGATGATCATCCTAAAACACCCATCCACGAATTATTTTTATCGCTTCCACATTGACAGAAAACTAATTGTGTGTAAAGGCACCCTTACTGCCAAGGAATATCAATGAGATATAGCCGTTCTCCGTTGGATGCAGTACATTTTTGACCTCTCTCCAAACCTCTGTCCTAGCAGGAGAGAGGCTTTGATTTAAGTCTTACTCCCCTTTCCCACTAGGGAAGGGCTGGGGGTTAGGTTTGTATTGGACTCAACTAGCTTGCCCGCTATATTCTCACCTGGGAGCTATCTGTCCATACTGTCACCCAATCGGGTGAACCACTTGGAGGAAGATAATAACCTTTAGGCAAAGTAACTCTAATAAATAGAGTTGGCGATTTTTGAGCGATAAAATTGCGTCATCTGACGCTGATAAAAATTACTTTTCATTTTAAGAATATGTTGCTAAATGATACTCTGCACCAATTACCCAAAGTTGAACTTCATCTTCATCTGGAGGGAGCAATTCCCCTCACAGCCCTTTGGCAACTTATAGAAAAGTATAATGCCGTTTCTTCCGTTGGTTCATTCTCCCAGATGGAGCAAAAATTTCAATACAAAGATTTTCAACATTTTATTGACACCTGGGTTTGGAAGAACAACTTTTTACGAGAATACGAAGATTTTACATTGATTGCCAGTAAAGTTGCTGAGGATTTAGCTTCTCAAAATATTATTTATGTGGAAGCTTTTTATTCTCCAGGTGATTTTATTCGGCATGGACTGGAACCCCAGAAACTCACAGAAGCAATTCGCAAAGGTTTGGATGTTCATGCCGATAAAATTACAGTGAATTTAGTAGCCGACCTGATTCGAGATTTCGGACCGGAACAGGGAATGACTTGGGTAAAACAGATTCACGAGGTAAAAAATCTTGGAGTCTTGGGAATTGGCATCGGTGGCTCGGAACAAACATTTCCTCCCGAACCCTACGAAGCGGTTTACGAGCAAGCGAGAAACTTGGGATTTAAAACTTCTGCCCACGCGGGTGAAGCAGCAGGTTCTGAGAGTATCTGGGGAGCCATTCGCAGCTTAAAAGTGGATCGTATTGGGCATGGTGTACGTGCGATAGACGATCCAGAATTAGTATCCTTTTTGAAGTCAGAGCAAATCCCCATAGAGATGTGTCCTATCTCTAATCTGAGAACAGGAGTCGTTGCTGACATCTCACTCCACCCGATTAAAAAATTATACGAGGAAGGACTGCTGATAACGGTTAATACTGACGATCCAAAAATGTTTAATTCGAGTTTAGCTTACGAATATAAAATGTTGGTTGAAAAATTAGGGTTTTCTTTGGATGATATTGTAAATTTGATTAAAAATGCCATCAAATCTTCTTGGTGTGATGACACAGAAAAAATGGAGCTACTTGGAAAAATTGAAACGGCACCGCCCTTAATCAATTCCTAATCTATTAAGATTTCTACAATTAATAAAAGTCAAGGCTCAATCTACCCTTTTTATTAGAAAAAAAGAAGCGATCGCTTCTTTTTTTCAGAGAGCGATCGCTTCTAATTAAAATTTGTTCTGACGACAAAAGTTTGTCCAGTTGCAAAAGCAACACTTCAAGTATTTGTTCCTAAACTTCCCCTTCCTCGAAGTTTGGTTTATCAAACATTCCCTTCAGTTTCTACTGGCACTAAAATGTACTTTACCTGCTTATCAGGCCCCTTGACAATCTGAGGTTCAGATGGAGTGGCATCCTCAGATGCACCTTTCAATGCTTCTCCCGCACCTCTGACATTCTCGTTAACATTATCCGCTGCATCCTTGAGTACATCCACTGTACCTTTCACAGTTTCGTTAACATTCTCTGCTGTACCCTTAACTGTGCTAAGGGTATCTTTTACGGTGTAATTAACATCCTGGGTGACGCCCTTAACTTTGTCCCCTACATCGATTACTGTGTCGTTAACGCTGACAGCTACGTTCTTTACACCATCACCTACGCTTCTTACAGTTTGGTTAACACCGTCAGCGGCATTTTTGACTGCATTTCCTGCATTTCTTACAGTCTGGTTTACCCGATCAACGGCACCCTTATTCGCCATAGCGCCAGCTATCGCACCCACCGTAGCACCAATGAATGCTCCAATCGCTATTTTAGTCAAGGCATTATTCATGCCTGTGTCTGCCGGAGGAGTATCATATTCGTGTGGAATTTGCTCAACAAATATTTCATCTTCACCCAAAACTTTGTCATTATCAATCATAAAAATCGTCTCCTTTCTACTTAAATAGATACTGATGATAGCCGCCTGCTTAAATGGGAAAAAAGCGATATTCTCTTAACCTAAGCAAATGCGGAAATATCCTTTGCTAACGCTTAGTTCAAACCCAACTAATTACAATTTTATTCTAATTTGCAAGGGTTGTTTTTCAGTGACAATTGATAAAGGTTAGGAGTCATGAATTATGAGTTATCAATTTCCAACTCTTAACTCCTAACTCCTAACCCTTCTATCAATCATTCGCAGTCATCAAGACTTGCTTCTAAATGTCAGCAGTATCTTCATAACGTTGGAAACCAGAAGCTTCCCCTTCTTGGAGATAGGTTGCATTAGGATCTAGTGAGGTTTCAGTCTCTGAAAACCTATTTCGATTAACCACATCTTCCTCATCTGGGCCGGAAATATATGCTGTCTGCATATCCATGTCCCTTTCCATGCCGATGTTCGCAGTTGTCGTGACCTGCGGCGTACTGATCACCGGATGCTCTTTCGCTACCTTGACGTTCTGCTCGTAAGATGGCTTGATATCCTCAGCGGCATCCTGAACTGCGTCCAATCCACTGATTGCAGATTGCTTGGCATCCTCAGTTTTATCCTGTAGCTGGTCTGCGGCACCTGCTACAACTTGCTTAGCATTTGAAGCTGTACCCTTTACTGCGTCCAATGTACCTACTACAGCCTGGCTAACACCTTCAGCGGTATCTTGTAATGTGCCTACTACAGCGTAGTTAACGCCTTCAGCTACACTCTTAACCGCTTCGCCAACACCTTTGGCTGTCTGACCAACACCGCCAGCTACAGTCTTTGCTGCTTCGCCAACACCTTTTGCAGTCTGGTTAACACCGCCAGCAATAGTCTTTGTCGCATCGCCAACACCTTTGGCAGCGTGTTTCACACCCTCAGATGTTCTCCTACCAGCTACCAGACCGGCTAGTGTCCCTAAGGTAGCACCGATGAGTCCTCCCATCAGCGCTCTAGATAAGGCTGGATTCATGCTGCTAGATTGTTGTCCAGCATTCATACTGCCGGATTGTTGCCGAGCATTGATGTCGGTGGGTTGTTGCCGAGCATTGATGTCGGTGGGTTGTTGCCGAGCATTGATGTCGGTGGGTTGTTGCCGAGCAACAGATTGAGATGTAATCGTAGGGCTGTTTTCTGCTCTTGCTATTCCACTAGGTTGAGTTGTGCTTTCTGTACGAATATAAGGTTGAGCTGTCTCGCTAGAGCCAGCATTTTCGTCACGTCTCTCGAAATTTGGCGTATTATTAGTCATCATTGTCTCTTTTGCCCCAAGCATCTAAATATCGTTTTGCTGTAGCTCGTTATCTATTGCAACTCTAACGAGCCTCAATAAGGATTTAACTGAGCTAAAGGCAGACATGACTCAACACCTATTGCATCTGTAGTTGTAGATATGGAATCCCAATCATCGTATATGGCTATACCTTGCTGGGTATTTAAGGATGTCTCCCTTGAGGTCGGTGTAAGTCTATACGTGCGATCGCTAAATTAGCAGTAGCAGTGACTTCAGATCGTTAAGCCGTTTTGGTAGGCAGGAGACGGGGCATTATGACACAGAGCAATCAGCCTTTTGATCGGCATGACGAAAATACTGACCGGATTCCGGCACAGTCCAGCGTTCCTCCAGCAGACACTAGCGGAGATGGCGGTGATGCTGCGTCAGATGCAGCGAACGAAGAAACTGAGACGACTACTGAAGAGTCCGGTGTTCAGCCAACAGGCACCCGCAGGCGTGTCGCGAATGCTGCTTTAGCTGGAGCAACCTTTGGTGCTGTAGTCAGTGCAGCTGCTGCGGCGTTTACTGGTAAAAGTGTAGGTGAGGGTATTAAAGCGATTGTTGAAGGTGCTGCGGATTTAGTAATAAAAGGTGCTGCTGCGGGTGTTCACCCTACGATTGAAGGTGCAATCGACAGCCTTAAAGGCGCTGCTACGGGTGCTCACCCTACGATTGAAGACCCCTGGGATACGCATAAAGGTCCTGTGCCTGTTCAACCTAGTATTCCTATTGAGTATGGCAGCGACACGCTTCAAAGTCCTGCTGCGATTGTTCAACCTCCGATTGAAGATGCCAGGGACACACTTCAAAGTCCTGCTGTGATTGTTCAACCTCCGATTGAAGATGCCAGGGACACGCTTCAAAGTCCTGCTGAGCCTGTTAAAACCCCTGTATCTCCCGTTGATGCTATCCCCCAATTAAATCCGCCCCCTGCCGCTAGTGCAACTGCCGCTAGTGCAACTGCCACTGGTGCAACGGGTAGTGTTGCGAATGATGTAATGAACAGCTCTGCTTTAGTGCAACTGTTGCTGAATCAGGTAGGTAGTGAACTAGCAATGAGTTTCTACGAGCAACTACCAGCAATTGTCCTGGCTGAAATTCAACGGTTAAGCACCAACCCCACCCCGGAAGAGCAGCAGCGAATCAGAGACAGCTGGACAAAAGCTTTAGAACCCATCGCTATTGCGATTATCCAATCGGGACAATTATTCAAATCCAATGCTTTGTATCCAACAAATAATTATCCAACAAACAATGGATATCAGAAGTATACTCATTCAACTGGAGACAAGTTGAATTAATAAATTTATCAATTTGAGGATTTTTGATACAAATATTGGTAGTAAAATTTTACTATCAATCAAAATTTAAGTTGGAATGCGGCAAAAAAACCCAACTCGATTAAGCATTGGTTGGGTTTCTTTGTTGTTGGGTTTAACCTACTGTTATTGAGAATGCGCTCGCTTACTTTTAGCGGTTGCCTTTCTTAGCGTTTTAAACAGTTTGTAGGTGCTTGTTTCAGTTGATTGTGGCGATAAAAACCATTTAAGTTAAGCAAAGCAGAACGATAGCGAACTTTTCTGACATTGTTCCTACCAGGGCTATTCAGCCTGCCAATTACAGTAGCTCTTGCAACTTTCAAGTAACCCTGATTGTCCCAATTAACTAACCGGGTGCCTGATGAGTTTGGCGGTATATTTTGCCGACCAATATCTCCGACAATTTCTATCGCTTCGCCGCTAACAGTTCTCTTATTAACTACACCGCTAACACAAGCGGTTACTTCGCCCAAAGTTTTGGTATCGTAAAGGTCTCCGACTAGGCGATTTCCTTTTTTACTAAATACATAACAATGACCTAAATCTACACCTTGCTGGTTCCCAGTGCCTGAGGGAGGTTTGCTACAAAATGTGTAATTACCATTCGATAGGCTTTGAATAGACTGAACTGGGGTTGGAGTTGGGGTTGAAGTGCTGGATGCGATCGCTGTAATTTTTAACGGTGTAGCTGCCCAACGTTCATTAGGATAGATTTCTTTTACTTCACCACTGAATGTAATTGCTTTTCCTTCTGCCTTGAAACTATCAGGAAGATTACAAGTTGCATATCTTATACCATCCTGTCCTTCAGTTACGATGACATAAGTTTCACCAACCAGTGTCACTTTACCCTTTTTGTCTTTCACAGTTTCTACGGTTTTTCTATCGTCATAGGTACATGTAGAAGAAAGCTGTGCCAATTTGGAGGGTGATGTCTGTGATACAGTTAGTCGCTGGGTTGATTCTGAAGATTGGGCGATCGCTAGGACGTGTTTCCCAGAGGTGATTGTTCCCAAAAGGGTGAGAAATAAGCTAAAAAATAAAATTGATTTCCGGCTATTACTCATTTTGATTGTTCTCGGTAAACTAATTGTATACAACACCAATGTAGAAAGCGTTTCCGAAAACTCTGAGTTGATTATGTGTCAGTATTTGAACTGACATAGGAAGGCTGGCGAAGCTGCGAATTCTATTTGCTAAGATTATTCTCTTTCATCCTTACTCGTACATCTGTTTATGGTTTGCTAAAAGCTGTAAATATTTCTCATTTATCTTTGCTTGCATCCATTTTTCTTTAAAGATTGCGGCTGATTCAGCTTTTACCGGATCTACTTCATTGGGTAAAATATCTTTCCTTGCTTGAAGCTGTGATTCTTTAGAGGTTTCTTTTTGAGGATTTGACTTAAATTTTCTGCCGCTTTTATGATTGGCATATCTGCGCGATCGCGTATAACCCATTTGTAAAAACTTCCGTGCCATATCCGCGCCAACAAAATCATCTTGTTCTAGGTAATCTAGAAACATTTGGTAAATTTTTTCACTCGATTCTCTGGCAATTTCCGGAGTTTTGAAGCGCCAGTAGGGAAGAATTTCTGATTTGTAGGGTTCTACCAAAAGCACCCCCTGCTCGCCCTTACCCACTCGATAAAGTTCGGGAGAAGAGCGAAAATCGATTGCCTTAAAATCTAAAGTGTAATCAAAGGGCATGATAATTTTTATTTTGAATAATAGACTTAAAGAAAAAAGCCTTGCTTCTATCGAAAGTAACGAAAGGAGTCTTTTCTGTCATGCTATCTAGCCCCCAATCCGTCAACACTGCCCTTTCCGCAGGGGATCTGCGGCGAGTCCACCACATTGCCTTAAACGTCCACGATCTGCAAGCTTCCCGCCACTTCTACGGGGGTATCCTGGGTTTGTACGAACTGACGGGTGAAGAAGTGCCGACCACATTGCGATCGCTTGTAGCATCAGGCAAAGTTACCAATTTCGTCACCCCCGATGGTACCGTCCTCGACTTGTTTTGGGAGCCGGATTTGCCACCCCCAGACAATGACCCGCATCGCGCTTTTACCCGCGCCAATCACCTCGCCTTTGACATCGACCCGCAGTTGTTCGAGCGGGCGGTCGAGGTGCTAAAACAAAATCAAGTGCCCATCGATCACGGCCCTGTCAGCCGTCCCACCGGACGAGGCATTTACTTTTACGACCCGGATGGATTCCTGATTGAAATTCGCTGCGATCCAGCAGAAACTAAAAAGGAAAGTATCTAGTGGAGCGTGCAACCAGTGCAGCTAATTAAGGTGATGGAAGAGGCGTTAAACAAGCCTCCGATTCAATATGAACCACACAAGCACACGCTGAAAGCTTGGGCGATGTATTGTCTGAGAGACCGAGGATTTAAAGTGGTTTATGCGGAAAAAGCCGATTTTGCTGTTGAAACTCGTGGCGGCGAGAAGCTCTATTTTAAAGTGGCAAATAGTTCAGAGAATTTAGACGGGAAATCTGGCTGGATAGTATTGGATAGCTCAACGAATAACGTCAGCATAACTGCACCTCAACAATAAGTAAGCGGATGCAATTAAATTGAAGATGTTCGTAGGTTGGGGAGCCACTTGCGTGCGGGGGGTTCCCCCGCATGCAAGTGGTGTTTGAATTGGGAAACCCAACCCCTGCATAGATTTCGCTATCGCTCACCCATCCTATACATCACTAATTTCACTTAGCTTAAGTTGTCCTGATTGTATTGAGATTTACTGCCTTCTCCTGGCGAGAGGAACTACCTTATCTACATCTTGTGTGTAATCAACGACCAAGACACTAAAACACCAAGGCAACAGGCGATCGCTTCCAGAAAAATCTACCTTCGTAGGGAGGTTGAAGGCTAGGCGATCCCTGAGCATAGTATCAGGACTTTAAAATTTTCTATTGTGTCAATTTAAGGAAAAAAACCATGATGGGAACGCTTTTTACCTGGGTAGCTACAGCTCTTAGCCTACTAATTGTTGATTTACTTGTTCCAGGTGTTAATATTGCTACATTTCCTGCTGCTTTAATTGCTGCTGTAGCGATTGGCTTAGTCAATGCTGGAGTTAAGCCGACTCTATCTTTACTATCTATGCCGCTTAACTTTGTCAGCTTAGGAACATTTTCGCTCGTCGTTAACGGGATATGTTTCTGGTTGGCTTCAATTTTGGTTCCCGGATTTAGTATGCATGGGATTTTAGCTTTTCTGTTGGCACCCGTCGTTCTATCTTTTGCAAATACTTTCATCAGCAAATATTTTGCTGAGAGAAATGCGGGTGTACTAACCGGCAGCAGTAGTGACTTAAAAACTCAAGGTTAATCTCTATCCAGAGAAGTAAAATTGATAGGGATTAAAAAAAGGAGGAAAGCTAGATGCTATTCCTCCTTTTTTAGTTTGCAAGCTAGAAAGATGAATGCAGTTTTGTATACCATCTATCCAAACGAAGATAATTCGTTAGGGGGAGGTCTTCAATTACTTGATTTAGGAGAATAAGACTAATAAGAGTTTAAATAAGAAAGTTGAAGTAGTCTCATGAAATTACTCCGGATTCTGGCTGGTCTTCTCGTGCCTCCTTTAGGCATTTTTCTGACAGTTGGTGTTGGCCCAACTTTATTCATCAACATTTTGCTTACGGTTCTGGGTTGGCTTCCCGGTAGTATTCATGCAGTTTGGGTAATCGTGAAGCACGAAGAAAGAATGGCTGGAGGAGAAAACGTATACTAAGCCAAGGTTAGTTAGACGCTTCTATCCCTTGTAGCGGTAGTGGTGGGAGTAGAAGTCTTTCTTGAGTGCTGGTTGCGTGTTAAAACCCTACTGCAAGTTTAAAAATTGAGTTTAAAAAACAGAACCAGCTAAGTCTTAGCTGGTTCTGTTTTAATTAATGGTGAGAATCTTTAGGAGTCCCTGATTTACTCACGGGTTCTTTTTCGCGAATTGCATCTGCTGCTGTTCGTAACAACTCACTCAAGATTTGACGTACCTGACGTTCTTTCTTAGCGATCGCTACCCCAGCATCACCCAGTTTTTCTTCAACCTGCGATCGCTTTTGTTCTACCTGCTGAACCATTATTTCAGCTTGAGGGCGAGAACGGTCGTACCAGTGCTTCGCTTCGTCCAGGTACCCTTTCACGTCCTCGGCGCGTCCCCCGTAACGTGCAGCTAAATTCGCTCGGAGAATCGCTAGTTGAGCTTGCAGTTGAGCATAACGCTCTTTCAGCGATGCGACCTCGTCGCTGTTTTTGAGATTATTAATCGCAGACTCCAGAGCAGTTTTGGTAGAAGGCGAGGTATCTTTACCAGATTCTTCGATGTCTACTAGCAGTTTATCAATCTCTTGCTGGAGTTCATTTTCTTCGTTGTCCAGTTGAGCTTGTAGCTGTTTAACCTCTGCTTGCGTTTTCGCAATATTTCGATGTCTTAGATGGCTAAAGCCTTCAACCGCTCCCTCAATCGTAGCCGTGACTTCTTCTTTGAGTTCGCCACCTTTATCTTGCAAGTTTTCCAGAACCACAGAAACCGCATCTTTAACAATTGAGCGAAGTTCGGTGGAACCTTCCTTAAACTCCGAACCCACCTGAGAGACAGCAGATTGAACAATTTCCCGAATCCGCTCTGCTCTGAGCTGTCCTGTTTCTTTAGCTTGATGGAGATCGGTTGTAATTTGTTCTTTGATTTTATTATTAGGCATTTTCTTCCTCGGTTTGTAGTAGTTGATTTAGATGAAGCTTTAATTAAACTACTTGTACAAGCTTTCCAGCAAAAAAGAGGTTATAATCCGCTTCTTCTATCTTGGCGCGATCGCTTCAAAATCGGTACTTCCTTTAGGTAGAAAACTTCTAATTCTGTATTCGCTAACTAGCGAGCGGGAAAGCAGCAGCGATCGCCCAACCGAAAAACAACGCACTCCCCAGTGCGTAACTCCACACATTATTAAGTTGGCTGCCAGCAAAGGAGAAAATACCCATCGCTAGCGGAAATAGCGGCAGCAACAGGTAAATAAAACCAAGTTTCGGAACCAAGTACACCGCCAAAATAAAGCCGCCTACTAGCAGCACGCTTTGCCACAACCACCACGCCATCCGCGAGAGTACCCCAGCATCCTGTTGCGCCACTCCCGACGCTAGAAACCAAGGAAGGCAAGCCAACGACAGCAAAGGCCAAAGCTTCAGACGTGCTGGAATTAGCCACCATTGCAGCCACACCGACTGTGCCATTGCCCCAAAACCCACCCAAAGCAGTACAAACAGCCCTAAGCCTATCCCCAGCGCCCTGAGTGTAGGACGTTGTAGGCGCAAGAGAATCCCCAGCCAGACGATGCCTGCCACAAAGAACCAAATTCCGATTGCACCGCCGACGAGGACGCCACCCAAGCTGTCAATTTCCCCCATACGACTCAGCAATAGGAGTGAAGCGCTGGCAAGGAAGGGAGCTAAGAGCGAACCTAGCAAGCTTTGGAGCGGATGCACCTTTGCCTTAGGTGTAGTCGCCGGGTCAGCAACAGCAGGGGCAATGGCGAAAAGCAACAACAACCATGCCAACAAATGCAAGGCATACCAAGCCATCCGACGGTCAATATAGTTACTGCTACTCTGAATTCTGAAGGTAGCATCGAGCCACGTTCGGGCAGCTTGGTGGCTGATATTGCGGAGGAGAATGGTGATGTGTTCGGCGTTTGGGATGATAACGAGCGATCGCGCCTTTCCCCCAGCAAAGTTATCGTTTTCTCCTCCCGCCGCCGCCAGCAAGCGCTGGGCATTCGCCACAAATCCACCTTCCCAACTCCCGGCTTGTAGCTGAAGATTGCGCGGGATAGAAGGCGTGACTCCCGCACCCGTCGGCGAGACGGCAACCGTTGCCGCAAAGCGGTCTGGATTGCGGATAGCCGCCGACATCACCGCCCCACTACCCATTGAGTGCCCCAGCAGTGCCAAGCGGCTGGGATCGACCTCTGGTTGCTCCAACAGGGCTGCATAAGCCACATTTAGGTCTTGCTGAAGTGAATCGCGCTCTAAGGGTGCTGGATTCGCGCCATGTCCGCCGAAATCCCACAACATCACGGCATACCCCGCGTGCGCCAAAACGTGCGCGTAGCCCAGCATTAACTGCTTAGAACCCGCATAGCCGTGCGCCACTAGCACACCGGGTATTTTCTCAGAACCCTGTGGTGCGACGTACAGCATCGGCAATCCTTGGTCTGAGAAGGTTCGCGTCACCAATCCAGTCCGCGCCGCCGCCACCCCCCACCAGGAAAGTGCAATCAGCAACAGCGCCACAATTAGCGAAAATAAGCGCTTGCGAGTCATATCAATCCTTAACTCCGGAGTTAGGCTTAGGGTGATAACCCTTGATATGATGCATCAGATTGCGTCAGAGGAACTCAGAGTTTACGCGATCGCAACATCCCCAATATCAATGGAGACTTAAGTTATGTGGCTGGTAACGATTCGCTGTTCGGGCGATGCTTGGAAACGCAATGGGACTACCTGTAAAGCGATCGCAGACAAGTATCAAAGCACTTGTATCTCTTCCAAAAAAACGCCAGATGGTCAGCGCTTCATGGAATACAAGGTTGAAGAGGTCGGAGACGCGGAATCTTTCCAAGACGAGTGTTTAAGTCTTGAAGGATTCACCGCTTCCTTTGAGGCACTTTGACATCAGGCACTTTGAAATCGGTGCTTTTGGTCGATTGTCCAGAATCATTCCCCCAATTCCCACCCGCCGCTTAAGCTTCAAATTAGGAAGTCAAGAAAGAAGCCCAAGCTTATGTTTAAAGTCATCGCCCGTGAATTTTCCCAAGAATTTGAAAGATGGACGGATGCATTAAATACAGCTAAGTCCTTGCAACCAAAATGTAAAGGTCTGTTTCAAGATATCCGCATTTTTGACGGAAAAGAACTGGTATGGGTGTACAGCCGTTCTCACACTTATCCTCAGTTTGTTGGTGCTGGCACTTATAACAGGTTGGCACGCTTATTTCTTCAGGAAGCGATAGAAGACGAAGAAGTTGAGGGAGAAGACACCGATTCATAAAATAGTGGATTGTCACTGGTTCTTCATTTAATAGAAAACGAGGAAAATTCCCCTTGAAGAAGCTACTAACCGTCCTACTTCTAACATTCGCTGTGCTAATTGCCTTTCGCGTTCCAGCTTTAGCCGCAGATACTGCTAACGGTGCCAAAATCTTTAGCGTCCAATGTGCAGGTTGTCATCTCAACGGCGGCAATATTATCAGACGCGGGAAGAATCTGAAACTCAAGGCATTAAAACGAAATGGCATGGATAACGTGGATGCGATCGCGTCCATCGTCGCCAATGGCAAAAACAACATGTCGGCATACAAAGACCGCTTAACCGAACAAGAAATCCAAGCTGTTTCCGCTTACGTTCTAGAACAAGCTGAGAAAGACTGGCGTTCTTAACAAGTTGCTAGTTACTGACACCTGACTAAAAAACCAAAAATTACTGTTGAGGGTGCTTTATGTCCGGATCGCAGCCAAACCAAACCACAATTTTTAACAGCTTTGCTGACTGGTGTTTGCACAAAGATAGCCTCTATCCAGCAGCAAGGCATACGGTTGAGGTGTTGTTGCAGAAAGCTGGCACTTCTGACTGTAATCAAGCGAATCGGATACTATCAAGCTGCACTGAGCTACATCTCTACAACAATCAAACTACCGACTTGAGTCCGCTTTCTGGGTTAACCAACCTTACCCAATTGAATCTCTATAACACTCGAATTACAGACTTGAGTGCGCTTTCTGGGTTAATCAACCTTACCCAACTGTATCTAAATGACAATCGAATTATCGACTTAAGTGGGCTTTCTAGGTTAACTAACCTCACTCAACTGTATCTCATTAATCAAATTACAGACTTGAGTGCGCTTTCTGGGTTAACCAACCTCACTCACCTGCATCTCTACAACGGTATCTACCTGTATCCAAATAACAATCAAATTAGCGACTGGAGTCCGCTCTCTAGGTTAATCAACCTCACTCACCTGCATCTAAATAACAATCAAATTACCGACTTAAGTCCCTTTTCTGGGTTAACCAACCTCACCCGTCTGAATCTCCACACCAATCAAATTACCGACTTGAGTGCGCTTTCTGGGTTAACCAACCTCACTCACCTGCATCTCCACACCAATCAAATTACCGACTTAAGTCCCCTTTCTGAGTTAACCAACCTCACCCACCTGCATCTCTACAACAATCAAATTACCGACTTAAGTCCCCTTTCTGAGTTAACCAACCTTACCCAACTGTATATAAATAACAATCAAATTATCGACTTAAGTCCCCTTTCTGAGTTAACCAACCTTACCCAATTGAATCTCGGTAGCAATCAAATTACCGGCTTGAGTGGGCTTTCTAGGTTAATCAACCTCACCCAACTGTATCTAGGTAACAATCAAATTACTGACTTGAGTAGCCTATCTGGGTTAACCAACCTCACCCGCCTGAATCTCGGTGGCAATCAAATTACTGACTTGAGTAGCCTATCTGGGTTAACCAACCTCACCGAACTGTATCTTCAAGCCAATCCAATTTCCAATCTAAGTTTGTTGCGATCGCTTCAACAGAAGTGGCACGCTTTGTTAACACAGCCGATCGATCGTCAAAAAGTCACAGAAACAATAAAATCAACCTACGCAGTTATTGGTCAAGAAGAACCTGAAATCATTTTTTGCAGTAGTCCACTTACTGGTGTTGAGCGGTTACGCGAATACCAGCAGTTGGGAGTTTCACTCGCACAGTCACTATCCCAATTAGCTAGGAAATCGCTGAGTTTAGGAATCTGGACAGCTTTGCAGCAAGAGATCAACTTTCAACTAGGAAGAACGATCGAGAATAACCTAACACAACATTTGTTGCAATATTACCAACCATTGAGTGCCATTATCCCTGAAGATTTGGTTGCGATTATCAGCATCAGCCAATACTGTGTCTCTATCGGTTGGGTGCTGGAGCAGAAGTCACAGGAAGCACTTGAATGCTTGAACCAGCTTTTCGAGCAATGCGGCTGGATTTTCCCGTTTGAGAAGGTTTGTATTGTATGCGATCGCCCGACTAAACTCTCCCTCGACAGCCAAAACCGCCTCCACGCCGAAGGTGAACCCGCGATTCAGTTTGCTGATGGATGGCATACGGGATATTATTATAACGGTGTAAAGTTGCCTGAAAAATATGGCAAACTGCATCCCCATCAATGGCAGGCACAATGGATTTTAGAAGAAGACAACGCTGAATTGCGTCGAATATTAATTCAAGGAATTGGCTATGCACGAATCTGTCAAGAATTACAAGCAACTGAATTAGATTCCTGGCAAGAATACACTTTGCTAAAACTTGATGCTGATATTGATGGTTTTCAACGTAATGCTTTTGATGATGATGCTCCTCAAAAAGAGCCTATTCACTTGATAAAAATGACTTGTCCTAGCACTGGTTTCATTCATGCTATGCGAGTGCCGCCGGATATTACATCGGCTCGTGCAGCGATTCGCTGGATCAATTGGGACATCGATCCAGAAGAATTTTCCGTGCAAACCTGAATAGTAAGTTTTAGAGTAATTAACCACAGATAAACACTGATAAATTATCTTGCGTTTCTTTGGGGTTTAATTTTGAAAAGGTTGATTTTTAGCGCTACTTACTTAAATAAAATACAGACCTAACCCCTAGCCCTTTACCTACTAGGGAAACTACCGTGTATACATAAGTCTTCTTGAACTTGCAAGTCCCGTTTTGATCCCCCCAACCCCCCTTAAAAAGGGGGGCAATCAAGTCAAAGTCCCCCTTTTTAAGGGGGATTTAGGGGGATCAATTAACGTTTTGCCAATTAATGAAAGATGTGTATACACCGTAGACTAGGGAAGAGGGAAAGACCCTCTCCTCGTAGGAGAGCGGTTTGGGGAGAGGTTAAGTTTGTGTATCGCATCCAACTTCTGGCACTATAGGCAATAATTTTATCTATACATAACAAAGCGTCAACATGAATTTACCAGAATCAAGTAGATTACAATTTACTCCAGATTTGAATATCTGCCGCATACTCAATGGAATGTGGCAAGTGTCAGGCGCACATGGAAGAATTGACTCAAAAGCCGCAATCCAAAATATGTTTGATTACATGGATGCAGGCTTCACGACTTGGGATTTAGCCGACCATTATGGCCCCGCTGAGGACTTTATTGGAGAGTTCCGGAGGCAATTGGTAGCAAGTCGAGGTGAAGAGGCGCTGTCTAACTTGCAAGCTTTCACAAAATGGGTACCAAGACCCACTAAAATGACGCGCAAGTTGGTAGAAGATAACATTAATATCTCCCTAAGAAGAATGGGAGTTGATTCCTTAGACTTGATGCAGTTTCATTGGTGGGATTACCGCGATAAAAACTACTTGGATGCGCTCAAGTATATGGCAGAACTCCAAGAGGAGGGAAAAATCAAGCATCTAGCTTTGACAAATTTTGATACAGAACGTCTGAAAATTATTACCGAGGCAGGTATCAAAATTGTGTCCAATCAGGTGCAGTTTTCTCTGATTGACAGGCGTCCTTTAGCGAACATGGTGCAATTTTGTCAAGAGAATAACATCCAGCTTTTTGCTTACGGGACACTCTGCGGCGGCTTGCTGTCAGAAAAGTACCTGGGACAACCAGAACCGCGAGCAGGAGAACTGAAGACGGCTAGCTTGCGAAAATACAAGAATATGGTAGATGCGTGGGGTGGTTGGAGTTTATTTCAAGAGTTACTTTCTGTCCTCCAAGAGATTGCCCAGAAGCACGGGGTAAATATCTCTAATGTGGCGGTGCGTTATATTCTAGAGCAGCCAGCAGTCGCCGGTGCAATCGTTGGCGCACGGTTAGGGGTGTCGGAACATATTGAAGACAATGCCAGGGTGTTTGATTTGATACTGGATGCAGAGGATGATCGGCGAACGAATGCGATCGCTCAACAATCGCGCGATCTCTACCAGCTTATCGGTGACTGCGGCGACGAGTACCGACGATAAGCCGCAACTTCGCTACGGTTAACCACCCTGTAAGGGTAGCTGATTTTTTTCTTAAGATCGGATAACAAGGACGATTCAGCCCAAATACGTTTACAAACAAATCACCTATGAGTGCAAACGCCATTATTACTGATAACCCGTTACTCATCGGCAAAGGGCTGCCCCCATTTGATGCCATCAAGCCGGAACACGTCGTTCCGGCGATGACGCAGCTACTGGCTGAACTAGAACAGGAACTTGCCACCCTAGAAACTCAGGTAGAACCGACTTGGAGCGGTTTAGTCGATCCCCTCCAACAACTGGTTGAACGCTTAACCTGGAGTTGGGGGATTGTCGGTCACTTGATGGCTGTGAAGAATAGCCCCGAAATCCGCGAAGCGCACGAAACCGTGCAGCCAAAAGTGGTGCAGTTTTCCAACCAGCTGAACCAAAGTAAGCCGCTGTATGAAGCATTTAAGGGGCTGCAAAGTAGCAACGCTTGGGATAGCCTGGAACCAGCCCAAAAGCGGATTGTCGAATCAGCGATTAAAGATGCCGAACTTTCCGGTGTTGGGTTGGAAGGAGAAAAGCGCGATCGCTTCAACGCGATTCAACTCGAATTAGCAGAACTTTCCACCAAGTTCTCGAACCACGTCCTCGACGCCACCAAAGCCTTTAGCCTGACCCTCACCAACAAAGACGAAGTTGACGGCTTACCGCCCAGTTTAGTGAGTCTAGCCGCTCAAACTGCCCGTGCTGCTGGCGAAGAAAATGCCACCCCTGAAAATGGCCCTTGGCGCATCACCCTGGATTTTCCCAGCTTTGGCCCTTTCTTGCAGCACAGCACCCGTCGGGACTTGCGCGAAAAGCTTTATAAAGCCTATATCAGCCGTGCATCGAGTGGCGAGTTGGATAATACCCCGCTCATCGAGCGCATTTTAGAACTGCGCCAAGAAAAGGCAAAGCTACTCGGTTTTGACAGTTTTGCCGAGTTAAGCTTAGCCCGAAAAATGGCTCCTAGCGTTGAAGCAGTTGAGGCGCTGCTAGATGAACTGCGCGGCGCTAGTTATGATGCGGCTAAGAAGGAATTAGAAGAATTAAAAGCGTATGCTGCAAGTAAAGGAGCCGCAGAAAGCAGCGACTTGAAGCACTGGGATATCAGTTTTTGGTCGGAACGCCAGCGGGAAGAAAAGTTCGCCTTCAGTGCAGAAGAGTTACGCCCTTACTTCCCCCTACCACAAGTGCTAGATGGGCTATTCAGTCTCGTAAAGCGGTTATTTGGCATTACCGTCACAGCGGCTGATGGTCAAGCCCCAGTATGGAATGAGGATGTGCGTTACTTCCAGATTGCCGATGAAACAGGCAATGCGATCGCATACTTCTATTTAGATCCTTTCAGCCGTCCCGCCGAAAAGCGCGGCGGTGCCTGGATGGATGAGTGCCTCGTCCGTGCCAAAATTATCGAAGCTGGCACGCCCACTACACGCTTACCTGTCGCCTATTTGGTCTGCAACCAAACCCCCCCAGTCGATGGCAAACCCAGTCTGATGACCTTTGGCGAGGTAGAAACCTTATTCCACGAATTCGGTCACGGCTTGCAGCATATGCTGACCAAGGTGGATTATCCGGGTGCAGCAGGCATCAACAATGTGGAATGGGATGCGGTAGAATTACCCAGCCAGTTTATGGAAAACTGGTGCTATGACCGACCCACTTTGATGGGAATGGCGAAGCACTACGAAACCGGGGAAACCTTACCAGAGCATTATTACCAAAAGCTTTTGGCAGCACGCAACTACATGAGCGGTACTGGCACGCTGCGGCAATTGCACTTTAGCTTAGTTGATATCGAACTGCACCATCGCTATCAACCGGGTGGCAATGAAACTGTGGCTGATGTGCGGAACCGCATTGCCAAAACCACAACAATTTTGTCCCCTCTGCCAGAAGACTCCTTTTTATGCGGGTTCGGACATATCTTTGCTGGCGGCTATGCGGCGGGTTATTACAGCTACAAGTGGGCTGAAGTTCTCAGTGCTGATGCCTTTGCAGCTTTTGAAGACGCTGGCTTAGAAGATGAGACGGCTGTAGCTTCTACAGGTAAGCGCTTCCGCGACACCGTGTTGGCGCTGGGTGGTAGCTTGCACCCGATGGAAGTGTTCAAGTCCTTCCGGGGACGCGAACCGAGTACGGAGCCTTTACTGCGCCATAGCGGCTTAGCCGTGGCGTCACGTTAAGGAATCATTTCGCCGGGAAATCTCGCCGGGAGTAGAGAGAAATCCCATCCTGTAGAGACGTAGAATTTTGCGTCTCTACAATTCCTAAGATTTTGCACAATCTGTGTGCGTTCACATTTGTGCGTTAGCACTTGTGCGTTAACACTTAGTCATCCGACTTGATAATTTTGCTGAGTTTTATAAAATTAATACTTGCATATAAGCAAGGATTCGCAAATGCCGTCTAATGTTGTTGTTGGGAATGCTCATAGTGAAGGTGCAAATCGTTCTGGTTGGTTTCTCGGTCATTTTATAAACCCAATCGATGACATTCGTTCGACTTCCAGCCTAGAAGTGAAATGGGGGATTCACCCAGCAGGAGACGGTAGATCCGAATGGGCAATGAATGAGGAAGCAACTACACTTTCTATCTTGATTAAAGGACGATTTCACGTTAAATTTCCAGAGCAAGAAGTCTTATTATCTCGTGAAGGCGACTACGTTCTCTGGTCTCCAGGCGTGCCCCATTCTTGGTCTGCCGAGTCAGATTGTACCATCCTGACTGTCCGCTGGCCCTCGAAGTTGGGAGATAGTGTAGCAGTTAGTTAATTGCTTTCTATATCGCGTTAATCATCAAAAAAATTCATGTTTGCACAGAAAATTCTTCTGGATTAATTCCCCAATTCACCCAAGCGATCGCTTCCCGTGCCGATATCATCTCAGGTGGTACGCGCAACACATGAATAAATCCGGTGCTTGGGCAAGTCATCTTCAACAAAGATATTGGCTCAACATCAATATCAGTATCAATTTTAAATAAAGTGTATTCTTGATAAGAATTTAACTCAATTGCTCCTAATTCCTGGGCAATTCTATCGTAGCCAATTCCCTGAATTAGCACTCGCCGTAGTTCGGCGTTATCTTCTTCTATTATCCATTTTGCTTCCCACTGATTCGGATGCAGCTTCCCAGATTTTTCAAGTATTTTATTACGCAGTTCATACTATGGCGATTAGAAATCGCAGCTAGACAAACAAAGTCCGCCTGCGCGGACTAACGGAAAATTTGACATCTTAAAACCTGCGTAGGCAGGTTTCGTCTGTATAGCCACGAATTCCATTCGCCAAGGCATTCTCATTACCCAACCTTCAAGGGCACAGGGCGCAATCTTCCGGCTACTTCGACACTGGGAAAATTTGGATCGAAAGTCAAATTTTCCAATCCATCTTTGAGAAGTACAAAAGTATCCTCAATCTTTGCACCCCGTACACTGGGATTCCAGGCGACAGCCATATTTTCTTCCAACGTGTCATTAGTCGTCGGATTCGCTACAACTTCACGCGCCAAATATCCCGTCGTTCCACCTTGATGATGTTCGCGGATGGCATTAGGATATCCGTGCTTTTGATAAACATCAGCTAAAGTGTCATAAACTGCATTCAGAGCGATTCCAGGCTTTAAAAAATTCAAAGCTTCCGCTTCAATTTGACGCACATCACCATGCAATTTGGCGCTTTCATCCGACGAACCGAATGATACAAATCGGGTCAGATTCGCATACAAACCATGTCTTCTGGCGCAAAATACCAGCATCGCTTGCCGTCCAATCTCTTCACCTGTGGCGGTAGCATGACGGTATAGGGGCAAACGTCTCTCGCCTGCTACCAGCGTCAGCGCTGGATGTATCCCCCGCGCCCATAATGCCTCCGCACCCGCACCGGCAAGCTGATATTCTGTCCAGTCCGGCTTGGCGGCTTTAAGTACCTCTGTCATCGCTTCGCTTGCCTGACGCCCTAACTGGCGATATCGGTCCAGCTCACTTGGTATCAAGGTTCGCTTATGCTGTTGTAGAGACGCGGGTAATCGTTTCTCGACATGAGGAATCGGGCGATCGCTTAAAATTTTCCCCCCATTGGTCGCTTGCTGCACAAAAGATTCACGCGCCGCAGCATCAGCCCAAGGATTCGCATAATGCTGGAAATTTCCGGGAATTTCCTCATCTTTTAACCGCTGCGCTTCGATTTCATCGGTTAATATCCAGGCATCCTCAGCAGTCACCAGCACTTCTGCGATTCCAGTTTCAGCCGTCAGCAGTACGGTGCTGGAACCGCCAGCAGTCGCCCAGGCGAACCAATCGGTGCCGCGCAATCGCAACCCCTGCGCGTCAGCTTCCGTTAAGGCGTTTCGGATTAACTCTAGTTTTTGAGAGACTTCTTCACTAACTTGATTCATAACTCACCTCTTACAGCAGGAAATTCCTCCCCAGCCCCTCCCGAAAACGGGGAGGAAACTGAAGTTCTTGCCCCTTCCCTGCAAACGAAGGGATTCGGGGGTTAAGTTTTGATTCACAACCGCACAGGATTCTCAAGTGTGATGACGACAGCTTGCAACTCCTTCACCTTCTCCTCCGGAAGCGCATCATTGGCAAACATTCCTGCGGCTAGTTCGGTTCCCGCCAGGTACTTAAGCCGATCCTGAGTCCGATAGGGAGGATACAACTCTGCGTGCAGATGTGCTTCTGGGTGCGGATTTCCATCGGTGGGTGCTTGGAACCACGCCATCAAGTAAGGGAAAGGACGATTCCACAAACCGTCATACTTGAGAGTGACCGTTTTTAAGGCTTTGGCGAGTCCTTGGCGCTGCCCATCTGTCAGATCCACAAATGTAGCGGTGGGCTGAATCGGGGCAATCCAGACTTCGTAAGGGTAACGGGCGAAAGCGGGGACAAATGCGATCGCTTCCTCATCCACATAAATAATCCGCTGATTGTCCAAAATCTCTTTTTGGATCAAATCTTGCAGCAAACCCCGCTGATGCTCCTGATAATACGCTTGTTGCCTCTCTAACATCCGCGCTGGGACAGGTGGAACAAACGGATAAGCGTAGATTTGCCCGTGGGGATGCTGTAAAGTTACCCCCATCTCGACCCCTTTGTTCTCAAAGGGCAGTACATACTGAATCTGGGGCATTTCGCCTAAAGCGCGAGTGCGATCGCCCCAAACTTGCAACAATAACTCTAATTGATCCAGTTCTAAAGAACTGAGGGAAGCTTGCGGATCTTGCGTAAATACGACCACTTCGCACGCGCCATTTGCTGGGAGAGTCTGCACAATGCTAGCGGGTGGATTGTGCGCCCCCAAAGCCATTGAGGGAAAGCGGTTGTCGAACACCGCCATATCATATTTCCCCTGCGGGAGTTCCGTCGGAAACTGAGGATCTTTGGTAGGTGCTAACGGGTTGTATTCTGGGGGCGGCATAAAAGTCCGCCCCTGACGGTGACTTGCATAAGCAATCCATTCGCCCCGCAACGGATGCCAGCGCAGGTGAGGATTCGCCTGCACTGGCTCATTACTAGGGCTAGTGGCTGTAATTTCCTCCGCAATGGGGAATCTGCTGTATAGAATCAGCTTGCGACCATCCGGCTTCAACAGCTCCTGGGAATACATTGTTTTCTTGCCCCAATGCAGCTTTAACTGTTGTGAGCATAACGTCCTCTTCGTCTTCCTCACCCCTGCCTAGAGTTGCATATGCGATCGCTTCGATAGGAAATTTCGGAGTCCGGTCAGCATATAGCAGTCCGTTCGCTTCTTGGTAGGTATCGGTCAACTGGGTGTAACAAAAACCGCTAAATAACTCGACTCGGTTCACCACATCTAGTAGCGCCGTATACCGGATTTGCAGTTCGGAGACATCATGGGAACGCACATATCCCCAAGCTTTTTTATCTTCCCGACCCGCATAAGCAATACCGCCAAACTCAGTCAGCATGATCGGCTGTCCTTGATGAGGATAGCCATCCAGCGTCAGAACCCGCCCACCCGGACGTTGGCGATCGAAAAGGTCTGATAGCTTCACTTCTGGCCCGTAGCGTTTTGCCATCCGAGTCGGCTTATTATCGTAGTCGTGGATAGCCAAAATATCGGTTGCCGCACTTTCCCAACCGTCGTTACCGATGACTGGACGAGTTGGATCGAGAGTCTTGGTCAAATGATACAGTGCTTGGACGCAGTGCTGGTGGGCTGCTGTCGCTGTCAAATCGGGAACGCCCCAAGATTCGTTGAAGGGCACCCAGACCACAATGCAAGGATGGCTGGCATCGCGTTCAATGACCTCAGTCCACTCCTTGGTAATCCGTTCCACCGCTTTAGGAGAGAAGCGATAGGCGCTGGGCATTTCTTCCCAAACCATCAGTCCTAGCACATCTGCCCAATACAAGAAGCGGGGGTCTTCAATCTTCTGGTGCTTGCGAACCCCGTTGAATCCCATTGCTTTGACTAGCTCAACATCTTGCCGCAACGCTTCATCGGAAGGTGCGGTCATCAGAGTTTCAGGCCAATAGCCTTGGTCTAGAACCAGTCGCAGATAGTAGGGACGACCATTGAGCATAAAGCGATCGCGCTGGATTCCCACCGTCCGCATTGCGGTATAAGACTTGATTTCATCCAGCAACTCGCCATTAGACCACAACTGCACTTCAACATCGATCAGAGTTGGCTTTTCTGGACTCCAAAGCAATTCGTTGCGGTAGTCGTCAATACCAGGGTCAGAAAGGGCGATCCGTCGGTGAATCTCTCCGTGAATTACTTCATAGGTATCGTTGACTAGCAACTGGCAGCCAACGGTTAGTTTTACCTTTACCTCGATGCCATCGCACTGGTCACCTGCAACAAAAGCTTCAAAGCCAATTTCCCAACGCTCAAAGTGCGGCGTCCAGCGGATGCGCTCAATATAAGTAGAAGGAACGATCTCCGCCCAAACGGTCTGCCAAATCCCAGTGGTGCGCGGGTACCAAATACTGTGCGGTTCCAGTTGCCAATCTTGCTTACCACGAGGTTTTGCCAAGTCTTGGGGGTCGTCTTGCGCCCACACTGTTACCCGCTGCGGTCCGTTCTCATTAAATACTGGCGTAATATCGATGCTGAAGGGAGTATGTCCGCCTTCATGGTCAGCCATAAATTGACCGTTGATCCACACGCGGGCGCGATAATCTACCGCCCCGAAGTGAAGCAGCACCCGACCTGCACCCTTAACAATGTTAAATTCCCGCTCATACCAGCAGTTCGGGTGAAACCCTGTGTCGCCAATGCCACTTTTTGAGGATTCTGGCGCGAAGGGAACTTCAATTGTATGCGTCCACCCGGAAACATCTGAGGGTCGAGTTATTTTCCCCTCATCGTCATAAGTAAACTTCCACGGACCGTTGAGACAAATCCAATGCGATCGCTGTAACTGCGGACGCGGATATGCTCTGTCGAACTGGTCAAAATTAGACTGAGTAGCGCCGCCAGACGCGATATAACAATTCTCCAGCCATTTCCCCAAAGAGTGCATATAGTCATCTATCCAAGGTTATATTTCTAGAGTACCCATAAATATCTGAGTACTAACTCTTTTAAGTGTTTTTCTATAAAATTTTTTAAATGTCTACACAGTCTGGATTTCAGCGATTTAAGGTTATTTTTTTCTAGCAAAAATACAGTTTAAGAACCAAGACTGTTTAATGCCATTAATACGATAAGTAATGCCTATCGTTATTACTACATCCATTTGCCAATCTTTTCCGGATCGAGGTACGTTGTCTCTGTACCACATATCCGGCTACTGTGTTATCGACGCCTCAAAATTGTAAGTCTTATCGTGACTCAGATAAGTAACTTTTTGTTCAAGTTTCGTTGCAGTAATAGCTTGCATAAAATCCTCTAACGACGATTTAAAATTCGTGTAATCGTTGGAGTGAATTGGGATGGCGTAGAAAGAACAATTTATTGAATTGCCTTAACGCCTTGCTTGGCATCGATTATCAGACGAATTGCGAATGCTTTTGTTCCATACAAGTGCAGCAAAACCAAATCGATATCCGAATACTGTCGAGGAATTTCCTTCAGTTGTTGGTTAGCGAAGGTATTGCCAGTAATAAAGAGACGAAATGCCGTCTTCCCAGAAGCAGGTTGAAGCTTTAGCAGACTCGCATAACAGGTGGTAGTACGGCTGTGAGGAGCATCGACCCGTGTCTTCCAGGCATCGACTTAAGCTAAAAATCAACATTCCCCTTGGTAACAGTTAAAGGTTCCAAGTTTTGAGCAGATTAGGTTGCATTAAACTCCCTTCTTTATTAATTGTAGCAGTTGCGGAAAGGGAAGATATGATGGGAATGTTTGTATTCAGTTTTTGCTCTGCAATGCACTCGAAACGAGCTTTGTGCATTTGCGAGAGTAGAATCAAATCGATCGACGGCAGATCGTTAAGATTTATGGCGGGATTTTTCCAGTGAGGTGAGCGAAGATATTCGCCCAAATGCACTCTCTCTGGCTAATGGAAAAAAATTGGATTGGTCAGAATCGTAAATCCGGCGTTATGTCAGGATAACTGTGATGGTTGCAATTAAGAAAATTGGGAGATGTTATTAAATCGGGTTATTTGCCGTTCGCAGAAAGAGTATATTACTGTTGCTTCATTGATAACGTACCTTTTCTCAAGAGTAGGATACGTTAGCACAACGCTTGTCAGGCATTGTTAGAAGCAAAAGAGTAATAATTTTGCTGCGTTCATCGTTCAGGAACACACGCTCCAATTTTGGAGAAGAATCGCGAAAACTTAACGATTTAACGAGCCGAAGCAGGCTGGACAGGCGAGCTGGTAGATTTCAGCTTTGGTGAATATGCTGACTTTGACAAGGTTTCTGATATAGGATTAACATTAGCTCGCGCTAAGGTTCCTAAACTTTGAAATCCTTCTGACTTATTAAAGGTTTCCAAAACCTGATCTAAACCCGTCATCTCCAATAAAATCCTAACCTGTTCGCTCTTGGAATAAAGTAAAATTTTGCAACCTGCGGAGCGGGTAAGCCTCACCATTGAAACAAGAGCCATTAAGCCAGAACTACTGATAAAAGTGACATTTTTGAGATCGAGGAGAACAAATTTGACTCCTGCGTCGATCAGATTCTCAATTTCTTGATGAAACTGAGCTGCTCTAGAGCTATCAAAAATGTCTGGGGATTTAACGATTTTAAAAAGAATGCTCATCTTAAAAACCTCAATGGGTAAATGGGCTAAGGTGAGCAGTGCCCACCTTAGAGTGGGTTAAAGTATCGATTTTTACAGGGAAATTTTGGATTCTTGGAAGTAGCGGGCGATCGCATTTTCCAGCGACGGCAACAGTACCCCTCGTTCGCTGCCCAGAACGCTGTAGATTGGGCGTGGTGCCAATAGCCTCAGCGCTTGCATGGGACAAGCTTCAATTCGGGTAGCATCGAAACCAGCTTTCTTTGCAGCAAACCGTGCCAAATCTGCCCAAGAACTCTCACCAGGGTTCGCAATGTGCCACAAACCGTTCTCGCTATCAATTAAGAGGTCAAGGCTGGCATTGACCAGATCCGGAACGTAGGTCGGTGAAACGACCGAATCTTCTGCCGCAATAAAGGGTTTTCCTGCCGCTAGGGTGCGGAGCGCCATTGTAATAAAGTTGTACTCGTCCCACGGCCCGAAGAAGGCGCTGGTGCGGACGACGAGCGACGAGGGATGAAACTTTAGAACTTGCGACTCAGCTTCTACTTTGCTGCGTCCATACACATTGAGCGGTGCAACAGCATCGCTCTCCACATAAGGAGCAACACCAGTTCCATCAAATACCAGATCCGATGAGAAGGTGAGCAACGCCACTTTCAGCATCGCGCAAGCAGCCGCAAGAGTTGCTGGGCCAACTGCGTTTTCGCGCAGACAAGCATCCGGTTCGCGCTCCGCATCATCTACGCGAACGTATCCAGCCGCATTTACAACCGCCCAAGGCTTGAGTTCAGCCAGTACCCGCTTAACCGAGGCAGGATCGGCAATATCCAGTTCCTGACGGTTAAGGAGGTGATAAGGGATACCCCGGATGTCGCAAATTCGAGCAAAAGCTTTCCCCAGCGTGCCTCTCGCTCCAATAATGGCGAGCGGACGCGGTGAGGAAGAACGGACAGGTGTGGAGGTGCTTAGGTACTGAGGACTGAGGTGCGTTTCTGGGTTTTTGTGCCTCTGCGCCTCTGCGCCATTGCTCTCCGCAACGGGTGGATAGAGCAGTCGCTGGTTTCTATGCCACCATCCTGGCACATCCAAAAGGGGATGGTGAGGCATCTCGCCGCGTGCCAACTCGCGCAGCATATGGGCGATCGCAGTTGGGCGGGGTTCGGGCGATCGCAAGTCGAACACCCCAGGCTCGTAATGACCGTTATCTTTTGTTACCAAGCTAGTCCAGTCATAAGAACCGAGGAGCGACCAAGCGGTGATAGCCCGCAGATCGATGCCTTCGGAACGCAGACGGGTTGCTGCTTCCCACACCTCTTTAACCCAGCGCAGTTGTTCCTCGCGGGTGCAACCGTGATGGACTTCAGTGACCGCAATTGGCAAGCCGTAGCGTTCCCATGTCTCTTTGATTAGCGTGTAGGGTCCAGCGATTCCTTCAGCACGCACCCGCACTGCCTCGACATCTGCGTACTGCTGCCGCCCATTTCCCCCATGCGTCCACTGGGGATAGCGTTCTAGGCGCTCATCCAGAAAGCGATCGCTCGTTAAGTAGTGGTTAATCCCAATAATGTCTGGCGGACAGGGATTTTCTAAAAACCACTCCAGTTCAGCTTCAGGAATTCCAACTTTACATAGATATTGCCACATCGGGCGATCGGGATTGAGGCGACCAGACAGCAGATCGAAACTCAGCCAGCGACGCTCATTTTCAAACTCTGCTTGGTACGCCATCTGTGGCGTGCTGAACACCTTGCACAAGTCCTCGGTTTGCACCAGCTTTGCGTCTGGGTTAACTTGGCGAATGGCCTGCATTGACAGGATTGTGCCGCGGAGTTGCGTCAGCAATGCCTGCAAGAAAGTTAAACTATCCCGACCGTGAGGATACCAGTGACCGTATAATCCGCTAAAACGCGCTGTCGTGAGCGGCTCGTTAACAGGGGTGTAATTTTCCACCCACGGATAGCGTTGGGCAACGGCTTCGGCGAACTGGGCAAGCCCAGAGGCAAAGGTAGGATTCACCAGGCTTGTATGACGAGGGCCACTGCCGTGGTGAACTAAACCGACAATGGGACGGATACCGAGTTCGCGCAAACGTCCCAGTCGTTCATCCGCCCAAGACCAATCGGCGCTATCTGGCCCATCAGGGGCAGTTAATTCCCAGAGGATCGGGTAGCGAATGGCACTTACGCCGAGTTCGGCAAACAAATTGAGGTCACTTAAGCGCATTTTGTGACCGTTTCGTTCCAACTGGTTGAAATAGCGATCGCCTACGCGGTTAACGGTACACTCTACTCCAGCCCACATCTCCAATTTAGAGTTTTGAGTTTTGGGCTTTGAGTTTTGAGTTCGTTCAGAATTGCTAATGATTAGTTCTTTACTTAAGGCTGCTCTTATCATTCCTCACCCCCGAATAACTTGTGCATGAAGTTTCAGTAGCCCATGACTCATGGCTATTGTTTCCGATGTTTTATTCATCGTTCATGGCAGTAAAAATGATTCAAGCAAGCATTAGTCATTAGCAAATCCCTAATGACTAATGACTGTTGACTACTGACTAATGACTAACGGCTTTTCCGTGACCGTTTCCGTTTGTAGTTGCAACTTCTGTCTGCGGGCGTTGTTCAACGATTTCACTGAGAGAAACATTCTGGGTGTAGTTGCTTCTCGCTTCCACAGGTTCTAAAGTGATTGGTTCTTGTTTCGTGCCAATCTGTTTGTGAACCGTGAGCGCCTGAGCCACGCATTGATCCATGTTGTAATACTTGTAGGTCGCCAAGCGTCCGACAAAATGTACCCCCGGGGTTGCATCAGCCAATGCCTTGTATTTCTTGTAGAGTTCGGCATTTTCTGGGCGCGGTACTGGGTAGTAAGGATCTCCCTCTGCCTGGGGGTACTCGTAAACAATGCTAGTTTTACTGTGTTCTTGTCCGGTCAGATACTTGAACTCAGTGATGCGTGTGTATAAATGCTCATTGGGGTAGTTTACGACTGGCGCTGATTGATGCACAGGCTTGTTGTGCGTTTCATGCTTGAATTCAAGGGAACGGTAGGGAAGCTTTCCATAGCGGTAATCGAAGTAAGCATCAACAGGCCCGCTGTAAATCATTTCCCGGTACGGAATGACTTTCTGAATTTCCCGATAATCGGTGTTCAGCATGATTTTGATGTTCGGATGAGACAACATCTTCTCGAACATCCGGGTATAGCCGTGCAATGGCATCGCTTGATAGCTATCGGTGAAATATCGATCGTCTCGATTGGTGCGGGTAGGCACCCGTGAGGTGACTGACTTATCGAGATCCGAGGGATCGATTCCCCATTGTTTGCGCGTGTAGTTCCGGAAGAATTTTTCGTACAATTCCCGCCCTACTTTGCTGACAACTACATCTTCGCTGGTACGGATCTGTTCTTTTTTCTCCGCAACCGAGGCGAAAAATTCTTCGAGTTGAAAGGAGGTGAGACTCAGTCCGTAAAGTTTATTAACGGTGTCGAGGTTGATGGGCATGGGTACCAGTTGACCGTCTACACTCGCCAAAACGCGGTGTTCGTAAGAGCGCCATTCGGTGAATTTGGAAAGGTACTCAAAGACTTCGCGGGAGTTGGTATGAAAGATGTGAGGGCCGTATTTGTGTACGAGAACGCCCGCATCATCGTAATGATCGTAAGCATTGCCGCCAATGTGCGATCGCTTGTCAACCACTAGAACCTTCTTGCCCGACTGAGTCGCCAGCCGCTCTGCAAGGACACTTCCAGCGAACCCTGCACCCACAATAAGATAATCGAACATTCTAAAAGCCTCGCTTATTTAATAGAAATATGGCGTGAAACCCTTACCGGAGTAAGGGAAAAATGAAACGGCTACCCTTGGGTAGAAAGTAAAAATTGAAAACCTGAAAAGTCAGAAAATCAACCAAAAACCAGTCCTTATTCGCTTTAAGGGGACTGGCTCAGGATGTTTGTTGGGGTTTGTTAACCGAGGTAACTCCTGCACGCTCGTCCATTTGAGACGCTGAAGTTTTGGCAACGCGATCGCGCAATTCTTGAGATACACTCGTGTCGTTCATTACACCCTCAATCAGTTGCATCATCCGCGCCCAAGTGGAATCCCATGAATTCTGCGCTAAGAAAGCATCCACCTGACTCAGCCATGCCGCTCGATCGTAATTTTGCTCGATTGCTGCTTCGGCTGCGGCGACGAAATCTGCGACGGTATCTGCAATCTGCACTAAACCCATCTCTCCGTAAGGACGAACGACATCCCGGATCGAGGTAGATACGACTGGCTTCCCAGCAGCGAGGTATTCTGGAGTTTTGGTAGGGCTAATAAAGCGGGTTGACTCGTTACGAGCAAAAGGCAACAACGCTACATCCCACCCAGCAAGATATGCAGGCAACTCTTGATAAGACTTCCCACCCAGATAATGAAGATTGGGATGTTGGGGCAGCTCTTTGGGGTCTATTTTGACGACTGGGCCAATGATAACCAGATGCCAGTCAGGTCGCGCTTGGGCCATGCCACTCAGCAGTTCCAGATCCATGCGCTCATCAATTACCCCATAGAATCCCAGACGCGGGTGGGGAATATTTTTTTGATCGGCTGGTTCCTCTGTCAGAGTTTTTGCTTGTGCAAAGTGCGCTCTCTCGATGCTACTGGGGAAGGCGTGGGCATTCGGGTGCTGGTTGCGCTTGGCTTCGTAAAGGCTTTGTCCGCCTGTAAAGACTAAATCTGCACGTTTAAAGAGTTCGGCTTCGCGCTCAATCATCACGGGTGGCGCTCCCTTAAATGCAGATAGCTCATCCATACAGTCGTAGACAACGACTAAAGGATCTAAGTGGTCTGCGATCGCGATTGCCATCGGTGTGTAATACCACAGAATATACTCGCGGATCTGCGCTTGTGCTAACAAATCATCGAGCATCCCCTTTTGAGCAGCAATGATTTCTTCCTCACTCATTCCTTCGCTCAAGTAAGGCACCACCACCGAGACACCACTCTCGCGGAGGCTAACATCCAGCCGCCAAGATGGATCGGAACTGAAAATCGGTTCTTCAATGAAGAATACTCTTCGCTGCTTTGCACAGCGGCTCAAGAGATGTTGCGGTCGTTGGTAGACAAAATCCCAACGCAAATGCGACAAACAAATGAGCGCCGGTGTATTTGACAAGGAATCAGAACCATCCGACTGTAATGTTGGAAATGCACTCGCTGAGGGAGACTCAAGTGCATCTTTTATGGAGAACTGTATCTCCCATGCCCCACCATTACTCACACTATTCTTTATCAAATTTTTGGGCTGGGACATAAATAGCCTCAGATATTTCGTAGATTGGATTTAAGCTTTCAGAATCGCCTACCTACACACAAAGAAGAACAAAGTGGAAAGCCTTGAAGTGAAAAGAACACTTAAAATTAATTCCTAGCTATAACTACAAAAAGCAGCTAGAAATGATGTTTTCCTGCCTTGTTTACCCTTTTTGCGACTCTAAAGCAGTTTTATTGACTTCGCACTTCTGCTTAATTTATCGGGTTTTATTACCATCCGCTTCTGCCTGGAGAAGGAATTTGCTGCCACTGCTAAAAAAATAATAGCTATTGTTGAGTTCTAGCTTCTACCAGAGGAATGACGCGACTTCTTCCTAAAGAATAAATTTAATGTTAAATTAGTTTGTGCTAAATAATACAAAATACCTAAGTATAGTGACTTCTAATGGGAGTAAACAAGAGATGCGGGTGGGTTGCAGGACTTAGAAGACAATGCTTCCAAGTAGCAGCATTATTGCATCCCTATTCGATGGCTGTAGTAGCTTCAGTAACGAGCGCACGTAATCTCACGTAATTTGTTTTACGCCGGTTTCTCATTTCAGGTGCTTGCATTTTAGGTTATTCAATAAGAGTTATATTCGCCGAAGCTGTGCGCTTAGCGATCGCTCTAAATGGATTGAATAAAGGTGAATTAAATGCTTGTATCCTAAAAAAATACAGCACTAAATTTATATAATTTATGCTTTATGTATCACCTTTAGTAGCAAATACAAAAGGTGTGCAAAAGTTTTTCGTAAGTATTTTAATAGCTAAAGCTACTAAAGAAAATATCTTATTTAGGCTTTAAATAAAAACCTTAATAATATATTAATAATTTTTATTGAGCGTGGAGTATACTTCGAGGAATTGCCTCGAAAGGCCTTCTGCAAAGTTACTGAACAGTAGATAGTAACTTCTCTAGGAGAATTTGGCGAACCTCCCAAAGGGAGTGATGAATCTTGACTCAGTTTTACAAACTGAGCGTTGAGCGATCGCTTGCTCAGAGAAACTGTAAAGCAGATAGATGAAAGGGGAAAATAGCCAAGGAAAGTTAATCACGAAAGGAAAATATTTTCCCCTCAATGACACAGTCTCAACTAATCACTAAGCTTATCTGCTGTGCTATCGGGAGAAGCATAGCATAGCATAGCTCCCCATAGAACTGTTTGTATTCTTAAGCACACACTGGCTTAAAGTAAAGTCAATCCTTCAGGGAGAGGTGGGTCTGTTCCTCTGGTAGAAGTAAAGAGAACTGATGGCAGTTATTCTTCCTAAGAGCGATCGCATCTGAGGAGAATAGCAAAACGCTCTGGTAATTCCAGACCCGTATTCTAAACCACGATCGTCCTAGATCGGGACTTCATGAGCGGGAAGTATATCCAGTCTTCGTAATTTAGCTGCCCATGAAGTTAACAAGACTGTTTTTGAATAATAACAAATCGCAGAGTTCTAGAGAATAAGAAAAACCACTACGATGAAACCTTCTAATTTGTCCAAAGTTCTTTTTGCAAGTACCTTTGCCCTCACTGTAGCGGCTCTACCCTTAACTCTGCCTTCTGTTGCCCAAACAGGCGGTGGTGCTGGTGGTTCAGCTTCCGGTACTGGTACGGGTGCAGGTGGCGCAACTTCTGGTACGACGGGTGCAGGCGGTGCAACTGCCGGTACCACAGGCGCAGGCGGTGCAACTTCTGGTACTACTGGCATCGGTGGCGGAACTGCCGGTACTACAGGCGCAGGCGGTGCAACTTCTGGTACCACTGGCATCGGTGGCGGAACTGCCGGTACTACAGGTGCAGGCGGTGGCGGAACTGTCGGGACAACGGGCGCGGGTGGCGCAACTGCCGGTACCACAGGCGCAGGCGGTGCAACTTCTGGTACTACTGGCATCGGTGGCGGAACTGCCGGGACAACGGGCGCGGGTGGCGCAACTTCTGGTACCACTGGCATCGGTGGCGGAACTGCTGGTACTACTGGCATCGGTGGCGGAACTGCCGGTACCACAGGAGCAGGTGGCGCAACTTCTGGTACCACTGGCATCGGTGGCGGAACTGCCGGTACCACAGGCGCAGGCGGTGCAACTCCTGGTACCACTGGCATCGGTGGCGGAACTGCCGGGACAACGGGCGCGGGTGGCGCAACTTCTGGTACCACTGGCATCGGTGGCGGAACTGCCGGTACCACAGGAGCAGGTGGCGCAACTTCTGGTACCACGGGTGCAGGTGCTACTTCCGGGACAACGGGTGCAGGTGGCGCTACTTCAGGGACTTCTACTGCTCCTTACGGCACCGTCACAACGCCTGGGGGTGCAACAGGGACTACCGCTGCTCCTGACGCCACGACTACGACGCCTGGAGGCACTACTTCGGACACAACTACGGTTCCCGGTAGCACAACTCCCAACGGCGCTACTACAGACACCACTTCTTACCAAGGAGTTCAGTCTGCAAGAGGCGATCGCAACTCCAGTTGGGGCTGGTTAGGCTTGCTGGGTCTAATCGGTCTAGCTAATCTGTTCCGTAAGCAGAACCATGAAACTGCACGTCAGCGTTAAATCAAGGCGTGCAAGTATTTAAAAACCAAAGCTAACAACAAAGCCCTGGCTGTAAACCAGGGCTTTACTCATATATATGTAATTTTTCAAAATTTAGGAAAGTTTAGGCGATCGCTTTCAAGCTTTACACAGATCCCAGAATTGAATCCAGACCCCATTGATGCTTCAGCAAGTTCTGATAGATAGTGTCTCGAATTATCATTTGCTTATGTAGCTGAACCAAAAATTGTTGAGCTTGCTCGCGAGACATATGCTGCACTTGATCTGCAAAAGAAATTAGGCTAAATTCTTGCTCTAAAGACAATTCAATGGGGCGTTCCATAATATTCTCCTGTGCCCAACTAGGCCAAAAACTAAAGTTAAGTAATTGATATGTGTCTGAAAATGAAGCTAAATGAACTAGTTTATTTAAACTTCTTTTGTTGCCTGACAATTACAAAATATCATTTTCAAGTTTGCAGCTTCCTCTTCCACCCGATGTAACTTTAATTTCCTTAAGAAATAATCCGATAGATTTATTCAATAAGGATTAGCCAAATATGTAACACTTCTTTGCATTCAGGCTGTTTGAGCTGTCGGAGAGTGAAGGGCAGCACGAGCAGACTAAAGTTGGATAATGCCCATCTGCTTGCGTGTCAAATTGAGAGAGTCCTTTGTCACTATCGGATCTATCTGAACTTTTTTACAGGACACAAGAAAAATAAACTCTCTTTCCACAGTGATGGGTAAAAAATAGGCATCTCAGGGAAGGAAGGCTAGAAGGTTAGGCTATTCTGCCGTATTTGCTTCAAATAAAAATCGCTAATTCCTGAATTAAAGCGAATCTGCACAAATTAAGCCATTTATTAATGCTTTTGACCATTTTTGGATCTATCCCCAAACAAGGAACATACTTCTAAGCAACCCTTCTAATAGAAAATATCCACTTAAACTAAATAGCAAGCTCCTTCATCTATAGACCTGTCCGAAAGCTCAACTCCAAGCGAACAGAACAAAGTACAACTACTTTTCAGTCCGCTTTAGATGACTCCCTAGCAGCGTAGGTTATAAACCAAGCGCCCCTCCCCGTTGACGGCGAGGGATTGGGAGATGCAGGTTTGCCTCTAAAGATAAGAGGAGGGGGTTCTACTGTCCCCCTTAAACGGGTATCCCTAATCTGCATAGCGATTGTCCTGATATAGCTAGCTCAAAGCTGAAGCCAACAGATAACAAAAAGGCTTCCTAGACCCTTCTTCTTCCAGGCTCTGATCTAATGAAACAACTCGCTATTTCTCAATTCCGTAAATATGGCTTAATTGGCGTTATCTCATGCGCCACCATGCTAGGTACAAGTTTCTGCCTCCTGACTCAAGCAAAAGACTATTCCGCTACTCAAGGTCATCCCTCCCTTGCTTCTGGCTTAATATGGCCCACTCAAGGGAATCTCACTCAAGGCTTTAATACTTATCACGAAGGAATTGATATTGCTAATAGCACTGGAACTCCGATTGTTGCTGCCGCATCGGGTACAGTCATCAAAGCTGGTCGTGATGATTCGGGATGGGGATTAGGCAACGTAATAGAAATCCAGCATCCTGATGGAAGCCACACGGTGTATGGTCACAATAGTCGTCTTTTGGTGAGTAAAGGTCAACAAGTTACTCAGGGTCAAGTAATTGCTGAGATGGGTTCGACAGGGAATAGTACAGGCCCTCATCTCCACTTTGAGTATCATCCTGATGGTCGTCTAGCGGTTGACCCGGCTGCCGGATTGCCCTCTTTAGTCGCAGGCAGGATTCCACTGCCGCAAAGAGCAACCGCTGCGCCTAAACCGATTGATCCGCCTCCAGTGGTTTCTCAGACTGTACGCAACAACGCGGACACGAGAGGCAACACCACACTTTACCCGAATCTAAATGTTTATTCTGGGGGTCGTCAGCAAGGGAACTCTCTTCCAGTACCGCGCGCGATCGCACCCAAACCACTGCAATCGATTGCAGTGACTCCGGCACCAGCGACTTATGCTGTTGCTGCGACTTTCAATCAATGCGGCAACCCCTTGATTGAAGGTGAGACGGCAAGCTCTCTGGTGAAAGTTTGTCGGGAAAATGGTCAATTGTTTTATATGGGGCAATTAAAGCAACAACCGAGCGCTTCGATGCAGCTTGCTGCTTGGCGTGTTGGGCAGGATCGGTATCAAGCGGATAACGGCAGTTATTCTTATTTTATTAGTCCACGCGGAGTAGAAGTTTGGCGAAATGGTCGTCAGCTCCGTTCTGAGCCTTTTAACGGTTCTTTGAAGATTTCACGGTTCTAAAAGCTTTGGTTTGACGACTGATGGTTACGAATCTTCAAAGAACGTGCTACGAGAAAGTGCTACCCGATTTCTTCTCTAGATAGACTATCAGGTTCTCTATGGGCGATCGCTCTTTCTACCCTGATTTTCCAAGGGAGGTGACAAAGCGATCGCCTTTTCTTTACTTCTTCTTAATAAAACTTATTTTTCTTCACTTTTTTTCTGAATAAAAAATTAAGATTTTAAGATTGCGATAATGTCTACCTTATTGTTTGACTATTGTGAGGAGTTAAAGCCTTACAGTATTGATTAACCAGATAGACAAAGCGTTCTGACCGACACGAGCATTACCATCTCGCATCGATGCAACTTTTCTGAAGGTGCGTCAGTGCGGGAAAACAGCGATCGGACAACTGAGCAAACGATTTATTCTAAAGCGGGGATAGACCAGATATTTCTGGAACTTGACTCGTTGATTGAATTGCCATCTGTCAGTTCACATTATTTGTGTATTGCTGAATTGTCTGTATGTTTTGGAACGGCTACAGTTGAACGTCTCATTTAGAAAGTAAATTGCACATTAGGTTCCTCTAATGTGGCTGAAACTCAACAATTCATAAAAAATCACCTGAGTTTCCGAAAAATGTTTCCGAAAAACTCAGCAGCCATCCTGAAGCATCACAAAGTGTTTCTCAACCATACGGAGAAAAATCATGGAAACTCTTGCTTACATTCATGTTTCTAATACCTATGAAGAGGCAGAAGCTGGTATCGAGTATACTCTGCGTGACTTTTCGCTGAACTGGAAGCAACCACCGAGTTCAGCTTGGCTGGGTTTACTTGGTGTAGCTTTCTTGTTCGGAGGTCTCAGCGAGATCCAACCAGCTAACGCAGCACAGTATTTTGTAAATACAAACGGCAGTTGTCTCAATGCTCGCTACGGTCCCAGCACACGTTACGGAGTGCATAGCTGCGTCCGTAATGGAGCTGCACTTGCACCAGTTGTGGCTTATCGCAACGGGTATGCAAAGCTTTCTACGGGCCGTTATGTTGCTGCTAACTATATCAGCACGAGACCAGGTTCTGGTTCTAATCCTGGTTCTGGTGTTGGCGGTTCCTTTCTCCGCCTAGGCTCTAGAGGTTCTGCTGTTCGACAAGTTCAATCTGCTTTAGGGGTTTCACCGACTGGATATTATGGTTCGGTGACTCAAAGAGCAGTCCGGAATTTTCAGTCGAGAAATGGCTTACGTGCAGATGGAGTAGTGGGACCGCAAACTCGCAGAGCGCTGGGAGTATAGAGAAGATTTAGCTAAGAAGCTGGTCTATCTATCCTAGAACGAGCTGAGTTAACCTCATTTCATCGAATTGATTTTACTGTTTAACAAGAATAGGGCGCAGTTGTGCGCCCTATTCTTTTGGGTTTCACTCAAATTTGGGATGGGGTGAGTTTGCAGTCGATTGGTAGCAAAACTCAGTTAAATATCCCATCCTAAAGACTTCGCAACTTGATCTGCCAGAGTCATCGGGTCGAAAGGTTTCGCAATTACTGCCTTTACTCCTAGTTGAGCAAAACGGCGTTGGTCAGCAGCCTGCATTTTAGCCGTCAACAACAGCACGGGGATGTGCTGGGTTACTGGATTGGCTTGCAGCTGTTGAAAAGTCGTTGTACCGTCCCAGTCGGGCATCATCACATCTAGAAGGATGGCGTCAAGTGGTTCAACTTCAGCCTTGGCAAGCCCTTCCCTTCCGGAACTCGCTGTCATAACGTCCCAGCTGGCGACCATTTCTAAGCTTAGCTGAGCCACTTCCCGAATATCCTCTTCATCATCAATTACCAGGATGCGCTTCGTTGTCACCATTGCAGTTTTCCTTCCTGTTGGGAACCATCCGATTCAGCAAGGCAATGATGCGCCCTTCAAATTGTTCTGGAGTAATCCGACCTTTAGTTAGAAACTCGGTTTGTTCTAGCCGCAGCCGCTCTCTTTCGGCGTTGTTCAAATCCTTAGCAGAATATACCACGATTGGAATTTGGCGCAGGCGATTGCACTGACGCAGCCAGTCTACTACAGCAAAACCATCGTACTCCGGCAGTACGATATCCAGCACTAGCAGATCGGGATTGATATTTGCTAATTTTTGAATTGCCTCGCGTCCGTTCTTCGCGTGAATCGTTTCTAAACCGTGGCGCTCAAACCGAGCAATCAGTACCCGCGCCAGATCCAGGTCGTCTTCCACCAGCAAAACTCTAGCAATCTTTGCCTGTTGCAACGACTGCTCCAGCGCTTGAAATAAGGATGCTTCATTTAAGGGTTTGCGAACCCAGCCGGTAAAATCAGGAGGGCGCGGCTTGTCATCATCTGAGTTTGGTGGAAGCAATACCTGAGGCGGAATGTCGTTGATTGTAGAATCCGCGCTGTCAATATTAGAACTGGCTGCATTTTCCATTGCAATTGCATTGGAAGCGATCGCATCTGAAGGTTCAGACGGCTGCAACTGACTCAGATCGGTTTGCAGAAGGTTTCCATCTAGCAGGCTACTTAAGGTCTGATTCTCTAAAGAAGATTTGAGGAGATTACTCTGCTCTGGGGATAAAACGCTGAAAATGACGATGGGAATTTCCCTTGTATCGGGTCGCTGTTTCAAAACCGCCATTGTTTGCCAGCCGTTCATACCGGGCATAATCAGGTCGAGCAGAATCACCGCAGGTTGCTCCTGTAGCGCCAATTCTACCGCTTCTTGACCTGAGAAAGCCGTCTTGACTTGGTAGCCGCGCTGTTCTAATAAAGTTTGGACTACAGCACAGACCGCAGGCTCATCATCGCACACCAGCACGAGAGGCGTACCTAGTGCATTCTCAGCATCCGAAGGTAAGGGCACGGCACTGTCCTGAGTATCCACAGGGGAGTATTCGGCTTGGGCTGTCGTCACATCTCCCAAAGACAGATTCTCCCGTTCATCCTCAGCATTCAGCATTCGTGTCTCACCACTCAAAAGGGGCAGTGTAAAGAAAAAGGTACTGCCTTCATTCAGCGTACTTTCGACCCAGATACGACCTCCATGCTGTTGCACAATGCTGCGACAGATTGCTAACCCCAGTCCTGTGCCACCTTTATCGCGCGAGTCAGAGGCATCAACTTGTTGGAATCGGTCAAAGATGCTTTCCAGCTTCTGTGCGGGAATCCCTCGTCCCTGGTCTTTCACTTTGAACAATACTGTGAGGGTGAGAGGTTGAGGAAGTGAGGGGGTAAATTCTTTCCCTGTTCCACCCTCCCCGACTCCAGAAGCGGGAAATCGCGTCTCTACAAGCGGCTCCCTGGTCTGCTGAATTTCGGCGCTGAGATAGACGTTGCTGCTAGGAGGCGAGAATTTGATGGCATTGCTGAGTAGGTTCGTCAGGGTCTGGATAATCCGGTCAGGATCGGCGTACAGTTGGGCGGATAGGGGAGACACGGATAGGGTGACTCCAGCTTTGTCAGCCATTGCCCGCATCACCTCTGATGCCTGAAGCATTAGAGTTGCCGCATCGCAAATCTGATTCTCCATCGCCACCTGACCCGACTCGATGCGCTCAATATCGAGGATGTCGTTAATCAGGCGCACTAAGCGGTCGGTATTCGAGACGGCAATCTCCAGCATCCGTTGAGCCTTTTCCGGTTTAGCAGTCAGCAGACCCCCTGCCAGCAAGCCGAGGGCACCGCGAATCGAGGTTAGGGGCGTCCGCAGTTCGTGACTGACGATAGAGACAAACTCATCTTTGAGGCGTTCTATGGCGCGGCGATCGCTAATGTCACGAGCGATCGCTGAGGCACCCGTCACCTGACCCGCCCGATTCTTAATTGGAGAAATCGTAATGGCAACATCAATTTGGCTGCCGTCTTTTTTAAGGCGCACGGTTTCATAAGGGGGGATGCGTTCTCCCTGCTTGATTCTTGCCAAAATTGACGGCATCTCATTGAAGCGGTCGGGTGTCAACAGAATCGAGATTGGCTGTCCCTTGACTTCTTGGGCGGTATAGCCATAGATTCGTTCAGCCCCTGAGTTCCAGCTGGTAATGATTCCATCTAGTGTTTTGCCCACGATTGCATCCTCTGAGGACTCAACAATCGAGGCTAGTTGGGATAAAGCTTCCTCCCCCCGCTTGCGTTCGGTGATGTCTCGTAAAATTACGGTAAATATTTTTTCCCCAGCTAATTCCAGCTTAGAAATGGAAGCTTCCGCTGGAAACTCCACACCATTTTTACGCTGTCCAAAAACCTCGTTGCGCTCTCCCATCTTCCGGGCGGTACCCACAGAAGTGTCAAAATTGCGAATATGCTGACGGTGAGCGATCGCAGCCCGCTTTGGCAACAGCAAATCCAGGGACTGACCAATTACCTCATTGGCGGTATAGCCAAATATTTTTTCCGCCCCTTGGTTAAATAAGGTAATTTGTTGAGTTTCGTTTACGGAAATAATTGCATCCTCAGCAATATCTAAAATCCCAGCCAGTCGCGCTTGCGATGCCTTTCTCTCCTCTTCTGCCAACTTGCGCTGCGTGATGTTTTGAAACTGAGCAGTAAACAACGGTTCACCCTTGGCATTATGCACCAGCGATCCACTCAAGAAAATCCATACAATGTGTCCCTGTTTGTGGAGGTATCGCTTCTCCACGTTGTAATGCTGAATCTTGCCAGCCAGCATTTGGTGCATATATTCCAGATTGGTTTCTAAATCGTCTGGATGCGTAATCGCTTGGAAGTTCGTAGCCAATAATTCTTGCTCCGAATAGCCAACGATCTCGCATAAAGAACGATTGACTTCCAGCCAGCGTCCATCTGTTGCCACCAGCGCCATTCCCACCGCCGCATAGTCAAAGGCACTCCGAAATCGTTCTTCGCTTGCTTGCAGCGCCTCCTCTATCTGCAAGCGGTAGGCGATTTGGTTTTCCAGTTCTCGGTTCGTTGCTTCCAACACTGCGGGGCTTGGGAGAGCAAGCGCTTGAGGAACCAAGGGCACCAGAGACGCAGCCGTGTACACCGAAACTAAAGCGGTAATTGCTTTGACGAACCCAGACAGCCAATAGGTAGGATGCCAAAGCGTCCAAATCTCCATGACATGGGTGGTACCACAGGCGATGATAAATGAGCCAAATAGTAGAAAAATCCAGTCAAATGGGAGATCCTCACGCTTTCGGACAAAGTAGAACAGCGTCACTGGGATCGAATAATAAGCAAGGGCAATCAGAGAATCGGACACGATGTGAAGCCACACCAAACCAGGCTTCCATAGGTAGCAATGACCGTGAGGGATAAACCCTCCTGAACTAAAAAAGACGTTTAAAAATTCCAGCATCCAGCTTCTTTCCTTACCCTTGAAGTAAAAAAGACGTTTAAAAATTCCAGTATCAAGCTTCTTTCTTTAGCAGCTTGAGTTTACCTTAAAGTAAATTTTCTGGCAGGGCGATAAGATACTCTCAGAAGAGGCTTTAATAACCTCCATTCCCCTCGTTGGTAATCCCATTTTGTTTGACCGTTACCATACTTAATTTTCTGAGTTTGATTTTCTGAAGCTACGGACTGGTAGAGACAAGGAAAATCGTAAGTATTTGACAATCCAAAATAGTATAGCAATCAGATTTTAGTTATGAGCTAGAGGTTCAGCTACCCGACTTCTCTAAGAAGTCGGGTAGCTCGCCTTCCAATCATTTAGTAAACTTGCTATCAACTCATTCTGCTGGTGGAGGGATGCATAGCTTTCCTAGCCTAACTTATAAATTTTCTCTGTATTTGTTTTCTCTGCCGCCTCTGCGGTTCGTAAAAAACAACATTTTTAAAGTCAAATGTAATTACGATAGCCTTTATTATTTTATTAATACATCTTTTTCATTTAAAATGGTTTATATAGGTAGGATTAGCCTCATATTATTAAATACAGATTTTAGCAAAGGTGCGTTTGCCAATTAGTCTATGAATCCAGAAGACATTCGGATAGCGATCGCGCAAGCTAGAGACGCTTGGATTGCGCGTGACGGCGAGGCTCTAGCAGCACTGTTTACGCCCAACGGTGAAATCATTGTACCGGGTCAACGATGGCAGGGGCAAGAGAGAATTCGCCAAGAAGTCGCTCATTTTGCTCAGCAGTATTCAGATGTAAGAATTGAGATTCAGCAGGTTATCGTTGATGGCGATCGCGCAGTCGTTGAGTGGTATTACGAAGATACTGAAAATTCAACTGGTCGTCGTAACAAAGCCGATGATGTTATTGTTATTAGTTTCAAAGAGGGTTGGATTATTCGCTGGCGTGAATATTTTGATACTGAAACACCTAAGTTAAGAACATGATAATTAATTCTGTCAAAATTTAAATGAGGTGAGGAAACTATGAGCGATGAGCAAGAGGTATTAGCCACAAATCAGGCTTTCTATCGAGCCTTCGAGAAAAAAGATATCGAAGCCATGAGTGCAATCTGTTCGCAAGGAACCGGGACTCTTTGTATACACCCCGGACGGAAAGCACTGAAAGGCGGCAAGGAAATTCGCTCTTCCTGGGAACAGATATTTAAAAACACCAGTTACATTGAAATAGAAACAGAGATTGTTACTACAGAGATTCGAGATAATATTGCCTACGTTGTACTTGTCGAAAATGTGTTTCAAGTCAGCGGTGGCAGAAGAGTTAAAGCCCAGTCGATGGCAACGAATATTTTTGAGCGAATGGCCCAAAAGTGGTATTTAGTCCATCACCACGGGAGTCCTTTAATGCGTTAAAGGTTGGGAAGCCACCTGAAAACGGAGGCTTCCCCACTCTTGCGACGTGGCGTTTGAGGAACGAAACTTAATGCTGACACAGAGATAAGGATGGGGAACTACAAATAATTCTCTCCATCTAATTAACGTGAGTTCGGGTTAAATAGACTCAGGCAAAAAGGCATCGGGTAGGAGGGACGGTTTCTTGGGCTGGTGGCAGTAGGCAATCAACCCGCAGACCAAGTTGACCAAGCAGTTGACCGGCGAACGGTGACGAGAATGCTCAATCTGAGAAATGTTCTTCAACTGGTCAATTACCGATTCAATGATGGCTCGTCGCCGCAGGAGCAGCTTATCTGCCAAGCTCATCAAGCGGTTTTTCATGTTCCGTTTGAGCTTGGTCACCAGGTGAATGCTCCAGTCTTGCCATAGCTGAAGGGCGAGTTTTTGGGAGACATAACCCCGGTCACCAAACACCTTACCAAAGAGCTGTTGCAGCAATTGGGGGACAGGCTGACGGTCATCGACATTGCCCGGAGTGAGGAGCGCGTTAAGCAACTCCCCATGCTCGTTGACCACTAGGTGCAGCTTAAACCCAAAGAACCAGTCCACCGATGTTTTGCCCCTCGCGGCTAGGGACTTGAACACTTTGTGGGAGGCGATGCGACGGTTGTGGCAGACCTTGATGCTGGTCGAATCGATAAAGCTGATGCCCGTACAGTTGCCTTCTTCAGTGGCGCAGGTAGGCGCACAGTGGAATCAGGGTGGAGGGCATCCATTCCACGAAGCGTTGGTAGCTGACTAATTGAGGAAAGGCGTTGCGCCAGTAACGACAGACAAACTGGGTATAGAACCACTTGAAATTGCGATACGCCGATTGATGGAAGGCAATCAAGATCGTCATGATCTCGCTTAAACTCAAACTGCGGGAGCGGGAACGACGCTGTAACCCTTCACCCAACAGGCGTTGTTGCCACTGCGGTTCAAACCATCGGCAAAAATCATCGACATGGCAAAACAAGGCTTCTAGACTAAGCATAGGGTGGTCAGATGGGTTGAGAATTAGGTACTTTCAACTGTATCTGTTCCACCCTTCCTTATCCCGAACTCACGTTAATTAGTGATTTTCGTTCCTCAATCTCCGAAGTGGGTAACAACGTCTCCTGAAGTTTCTGTTGTACCTTACAGAACCCCGGATTAGAGTTGCTTCGCGATAGATTCTAGAGGATTAGGTTGAGCGTTTTTTGGAGGTTGTGGCACCACAGTTGGGTAAGGATTGATAAGAGCATCGTCAATCCAGCCAGAATAATACTTGATGCTGGTAGAATTTTTCGACAGATTTACTAACTCCAGATCGCCTCGCATGGCATTAAGGTTGATGCCACCGCTAGGATCGCGCTCTATAGGCCCAATGCCTCTAGGCCCCCCTCCTGAGTGACACTCACACACTTCATCAAATCCTCGGACAAAGCGCGAACCATCCCAATGCCAGTCATTACCAGGCCAGGAGACAGGAGAAAACCACACAGGTGGTTTTGCCGATGACCCAAAAATCTCAGACCAAGGAGTTGCCCCCTGCTCATCCAGGGTCACTGTGAAGCCTGTTTCATATCTGACTTCGTAACGACCTTTCCGGCGCGGCAGAGGTTGATTGCTACTGCTATAGTCTGTGGGCAGCCACCAGAGAACTTCAACGGTTTGTCCCCCAGTAGCATCGAGAGTAGCCGCAGGCGTCTCGTTCAATAAGGCGCTGTAGAGTGGCACTTTCTCGGTCGGTAGTTGTGCGGTGATGGCAAATCGCCAGCATTTCCAATCAGGATTATCGGGAACTGACAATTGCAACTGGCAGACACCGTTGCCTGTACCAACCCAAAGCCGATCTGATTCCAGCAATAGCTTATCGGGAATTGTACCGATGAGCGGACTGTTGTCTACGCGGTACGAAGTCACAGAACCAGATTGCAGGTCAGAAGAGTTGGGACGGTACGCGACTAATCCCATTCCTGGTGAATAGTTGTTGCCTTCTCCACTAATTTTTGTTGCCATCCAGAATGTTGGGCGATCGCGAGTTCCTGCAATCTCGAAATCGAGAATCTCCTGTCTATCCATCCCTTGTGGATGAATAACTTTCCACTTCTGCTGCTGCGGCTGATAACCAACGAGAGTTGTTTTGCCGGTATACCCTTCTCCTTGCGGAAAGGCAAGCGACCACCACAAGCGATCGCCTACAATTTTAGCGGCGGTAATGTAAGGAAAGCTCAGACAACCGCCTGTGTATAGGGTTTGAGTTTTTGGTTGCTTATTTTCGGGCGTGATTAGCGTAATTACAACTTTTGCTTCTTTTTGGCAATTTGGAGTTTCTGAATTCCCTTCACGACTTACCCGATATTGATAAGTCTTGCCTTGATATTCAATCGTTTCGTAACGAGAAGGCAGATTTAACTCTCCCCCTAGCGCTTTTTGATGCTTCTCTGGCTGAGAAACAAAATTTTTGGGGAGGCTTCCTGGTTGCACAGAAAAATTACTACTATTTTTGTCAAAAACAAAATCATACTTGCGGGATTGAAACTTTACAGTATCGCCAGCAGTCACAATGTTGCGGATGTGAAAATCAAATTGCTGAGAAGGCAATTCATCTTTATCGGAAACCAGTTTTGGCAATTTAGTTGCTGAATTATCCGAATTCGCTATCTGGGAACTTTTGTCAGTTTGCGAAGTCGTTTTTGGGTTTGAAGCCGTTGATTTAGTAGAATTAGTTACTTGCTCAATTGCCTGAGGAGATTGAGGAGTTTTAGCTGCACAGGCATTGAGAATTCCAACAATACCGAAAATTGCCACGAAACGCTTCATCGAGAGGTTTTCTCTCTTTTTGGAAAAATCATTTAATAGGGAAATCACGTCTAAACACAGATGAACACGATAGAGATAGATACAATCTTCGTTTTTGGATTTCCCGATAAGTAATGGTGCGAAAAAAGCTTATTTAAATAACACTTTCGCTAACGTTTATTAAAGGTCTACAAAACAGATTTTTTTCCCGTTTCAGCCTTTTCGAGATGTGTCCGTGCCTTGTAGTCGAGAACACCTCGATTCCTTGAAAATTAAATTGTGCGCTTACGTGCTGTCTCGACTAACGCCTGAAAGATGCGTTGCTGATAGGGATCTTGGAGAGCGAGTTCTGGATGCCACTGAAGCGCGATCGCCCAAGGATGCTGTTCGTGTTCCATCGCTTCAATCACGCCATCAGCAGCGCGTGCCGTAACCCGCCACCCAGGTGGTACTGTCCGCACAGCTTGATGATGCCACGAGACTATCTCCGACTCTGTAATGCCAATCATCGCTGCTAGGCGACTATCGGGGTCAATTTGCACATGATGTTCGCAGAAGCGAGACTGATGGGTGCGGTGCGCGATCGCATCACCAAATTCATCCGGCAGATGCTGCACCAAATTGCCACCCGTTGCGACTACCAAAATTTCCAAGCCGCGACAAATCCCTAGCACTGGGATATCTGTATCTAAAACCAGCTTGGCTAAAGCTAGCTCAAAGGTATCGCGCTGATGATCGACGTTATAAACTGTGGGATGGGATGAGTCGTTGTAAACCGCGGGGTCAATATCACCCCCGCCAGAAAAGATTAAACCATCAATTCTTTCTAAAATGGCTGCGGGATCGGGTTCTCCCGGCGGTAGTAACATCGGTAAGCCACCCGCTAAGCGCACTGCCTCTACATAGTCGCCTCTAATACTAAACAGGCGCGTATCCAGCTGACCAGCGGTAGTAATTCCAATGAGTGGCGGCTTAGATTTCATTTTCTGATGTTAGCAGTTGATCGGGCGATCGCTCTGGCTCCGTAACCTCAGCATTGCGAGATTTTATCCCTGATGCTGGGAATCGCAAAATCTCTCCTATTGCTTTCAGTCTCCATCCTGAGAGAAGCTTCTGGCAATAAAAAGCGATCGCTGTCTGTGCAAGGTAGCCAATTGCGAAATCTACCGCAACATCAAACGAGCGATCGCCGTCTTTGCATTCTTAGGCTGAGTTCCCCTTAAGCATGACTGTTTTTGCAGATTTAGCGTGTCGCAGACAATACAGTTTGCTGTGCTGTCTTGGGACTTTCAACAGCGTATGGAGGCAAGGAGAAAGTAGCTGAATTTTCGAGGGAGACGCGATCGGCTTTAGATCGCCTTTGTTGGGTGCAACGTGCCGTAAACTCTGCATCGGTGAAGCCAAGCCAGAACATCATCCCTGCTGTTTAGTAATTCAGGAAAGTTTATATTTGTGAATATTCCCTAGGGGGTAATCAAATTAGGTTAAATTTAGGTTAAGGTAACATCTACAAGAGATTTTGAAATTAAGACTCAATGTCATAAAAAGATAGCCATGATTAATCCTGACCAAGCGAGCAAAAACAGCTTTCTTTACCCTCAAAGCCGCTATTACGGCTCATTTACGCCCGAACAACTCGCTTTTAATGCCAATTTGCAAGAGTTTGCTCATAAAGTTGGCTACATTTCTGCTCTAGAGACCGGAGGCAAGCTTGCTCCCGAACAGGCATATGAACAAGTGAAGCGTCTCTGGAAACAGTTGAAACAGAGCAAGAAGGCACTCTCGATTGGTGGAGATCGACCCTCAGAAATAAGATAGTTTTTAGAGAGTCGCATTATAAAACTGATACAAGCCAGTTGAGCAATAGAATTGCTGAATACCCCTTTTGTTGTCAGAGCGTCATTGAATGGCTAGATAGGAACTGATGACAAAAGTGTTGGTGATTGAAGATGAAGAAGTAATCCGTGAGAGCATCCTAGACATCCTGATTGAAGGAGAATTTATTGCCATTGGTGCTGAAAATGGCAGCATCGGAGTGCAATTGGCAAAAGAATTGCGTCCCGATTTGATTTTATGTGATGTGAGAATGCCAGAACTTGATGGGTACGAAGTTCTCAGGGCGCTTCGTTCCGATCCGGTTACAGCTCCAATTCCGTTCATCTTTCTCACGGCTGATACTACTGAAAACTTCTTTCACCAAGGGCAACTCTTAGGCGCAAACGGTTATCTTGCTAAACCGTTTACAACTGCTTCACTTTTAGAAGCGATCGCTACTCATATGAGAAAATAATCCGACTTTCTTATTCTTAAGCAGGTGCTTGGGAATGTCTATTTAAATTTACGACTAAAGGGGGAGGCGGAGCCTCTCTTTTTTTGTCTTTAGGCAGATGCCAGTAAATGAGGAAAGTTTGGCATGGACAAGCGGCTATTTCTCATTGCTTTCTCATCACGCCTGTAGACTTTCAACGCATACTTGTAGAGAAAGTGCAGGAAGCAACGCCGTGGAAAAAACGGAAAAACAGAAGATGCTGGCAGGCGAGCTATATCTAGCGTCTGACCCGGAACTCGCTGCTGGAAGCAAACGGGCGTCTCGTCTATTAAGAATGTACAATGCGACAACTGAGGAAGAGCTAGAGTTGCGATCGCAAATTCTCAACGACTTGTTCGCTCAGGTAGGCTCAACGGTTCAAATTGTACCGCCATTTCACTGTGACTACGGTAGCAATATTTACGCTGGCAACGGGTTGTACATGAATTATGGATGCGTAATTCTAGACTGCAATACCGTTCATATCGGTGACAATGTTTTGTTTGGTCCCTACGTGCAAATTTACACCGCCTATCATCCGACCGATCCTGAAATCCGTCAAACAGGTCTGGAACTCGCCGCACCCATTAATATTGGCAATAATGTCTGGATTGGAGGCGGCACTATCATTTGTCCAGGGGTAACAATTGGCGACAACACCACGATTGGAGCTGGCAGTGTTGTTGTTAAAGATATTCCTGAAAATGTTGTGGCTGCTGGAAATCCCTGTCGCATTATTCGACCAGCAACTTAAATTTTTGTTGAGTTTAATTAGAATTCATTAGAAAAATTTTAATCATTTAACAGTAGGATGACTCCAGAAGAAACTAGATTACAAGAAGACCGCGATCGCAAAGCTCATTGGCGGCGATGGGGGTCTTATTTGAGCGAACGACAGTGGGGAACGGTGAGAGAAGATTATAGTCCTGATGGCTCGGCTTGGGACTATTTTACTCACGATCAGGCTCGTTCTCGCGCTTATCGCTGGGGAGAAGATGGGATTGCCGGGATTTCGGATAATCATCAGCGGCTTTGTTTTGCGATCGCGCTTTGGAATGGAGAAGATCCGATCCTTAAAGAAAGGCTTTTTGGCTTAACTGGGAAGGAAGGAAATCATGGCGAGGATGTCAAGGAATATTACTTTTATCTTGACAATACTCCCACTCATTCTTACATGAAATGTCTTTATAAATATCCACAACAAGCATTCCCTTATACTCAACTCGTTGAAGAAAATAAGTGTAGAGGTTATCAAGAGCGAGAATTTGAATTACTTGATACTGGAGTTTTTGATTCTGATGCCTATTTCGATATTTTTGTTGAGTATGCCAAAGCTTCACCAGAGGATATTTTAATTCAAATTAGTGCTATCAACCGAGGAACTGAAGAGAAAACGCTGCATCTTCTCCCGACTCTCTGGTTTCGTAATACCTGGTCTTGGAATAATTCTGAAGAGAAGCCCAAAATCAAAAAGCTCAAAAGTGACGAGAATCTAAGTATTTTAGAAGCTACTGAAGCAACGCTAGGCGAACGCTGGCTTTATTGTGAGGGGAATCAGGGTGCGGAAACGCCGCCTCTACTGTTGTTTACAGAAAATGAAACAAATCAGGAAAGATTGTTTGGGGTAAATAATCCCTCGCCCTACGTAAAAGATGGAATTAATAATTATATTGTCAGCGGTCAAAAAGATGCTGTAAATCCTAACCAAACAGGAACTAAATTTGCTGCAAATTATAGATTAAGAATTGCTGCGGGCGAAACCAAGGTGATTCGACTACGACTAACTGATTCACCTGACTTTGCAGAACCATTTGGTGCGGATTTTGACACAGCTTTCCAAAATCGCAAACGAGAAGCTGATGAATTTTACGAAAAAGTTACTTCTCCCTGTTCGCTAACGGAAGACAGGCGAAATGTGCAACGACAAGCTTTCGCGGGAATGTTATGGAATAAGCAATATTATTACTATGTTGTAGAGGAATGGTTAAAAGGCGATCCGATTCATCCGTCACCCAAGTCGCGCCAAAGCATTAGAAATTCTGAGTGGATTCATCTTTTCAATGATGACATTATTTCCATGCCGGACAAGTGGGAATATCCTTGGTTTGCAGCCTGGGATTTAGCCTTTCATGTCATTCCCTTAGCAACAATCGATCCGGATTTTGCAAAGCGGCAACTCGATAGATTGACGCGGGAATGGTATATGCATCCCAATGGTCAATTACCAGCCTATGAATGGGATTTCAGCGATGGTAATCCGCCGGTTCATGCTTGGGCAACATTCCGCATTTACAAGATTGAACAAAAAATGTATGGTCGCACTGATAAGAAGTTTTTAGAGCGCGTATTTCAAAAGTTACTGCTTAATTTTACCTGGTGGGTGAACCGCAAAGATATCGGAGGGAAAAATGTATTTCAGGGAGGTTTCTTAGGAATGGATAACATTGGTGTCTTTGACAGAAATGTAGAACTTCCTACAGGCGGAAACCTAGAACAGTCTGATGGTACAAGTTGGATGGGAATGTACTGTCTAAATATGCTAGCGATCGCGCTAGAGTTAGCGCAAGAAAATTCCGCTTACGAAGATATCGCTAGCAAATTTTTTGAACACTTCCTTTATATCGCTGATGCGATGAACTGTATGGGCGATGCAGAGACATCTTTGTGGGATGAAGCTGATGGCTTTTACTACGATATGCTGCATTTACCCGATGGTACCTATTTGCCCCTAAAAGTGCGTTCAATGGTTGGGCTGATTCCCCTATTAGCAGTTGCGACGATTGAACCAGAAATGTTGGAGAAACTTCCAGGTTTTCAACAACGAATGCAATGGTTTATTCAAAATCGCCCTAACCTGAAGCAAAATGTTGCGTGTATGGAAACGCCAGGGGTTGGTGCTAGAAGATTACTTGCGATCGCTTATCGAGATAAACTGCGCCGGATCTTAGAGAAAATGCTCGATGAAAATGAATTTTTAAGCTCCTATGGGATTCGCTCCGTTTCAAAATTCCATGCGAATAATCCCTACATTTTTCGGGTCAATGGAGAAGAATACCGGGTAGATTACGAACCCGCAGAATCCAGGAGCGGCTTATTTGGGGGGAATTCCAACTGGCGCGGGCCTATTTGGTTTCCGATTAATTATTTAATTATTGAAGCTCTTCAAAAATTTCATTACTACCTGGGTGATGATTTCCAAGTCGAATGTTCCACAGGTTCTGGTCAAATGATGAATCTCTGGGAAGTCGCCACAGAATTGTCGCAAAGGCTAACCCGAATTTTCCTTCAGGATGAATCAGGTAAACGTCCGGTTTATGGCGACTCGGAAACCTTTCAAAATAATCCCCATTGGCGCGATTTAATTCTGTTCTACGAATATTTTCATGGCGATAATGGCGCAGGACTGGGCGCTAGTCATCAAACTGGCTGGACAGGTGTAGTCGCTAAACTCATTCAGCAATGCGGCGAATACGGCGGACAAAATCAAGCTTCCAAACCTGCTCAAAAATAGACTGAACGGTGAACTATTATCAGTAGCAGGGTGATTTTTGCTTACCACTGCAAACTGGACGGGCAAAGTGTTGGGAATTGGAAAACTGGGCAAACCGGAATTCAAGGCTGGAGTCAAATGGTTAGCTTGGTCAGCAGGTTTAGCAGTCGCCAGCGTAGGAGGCTGGCTAGTTTATGGGTTGCTGCTAAATCGCTCCGGCGACCCAGTGGCGGTGCGTTTGGTCAAAGTAGAACGAGGCACCGTTGAGAACACGATCAATGAAAGTGGCGTGGTTGAATTAGGCGGTCAGCAAACCCTCAAATCCCCAGCGGAAAGCGCTGTGGAACGGGTGTTAGTACAACTTGGCGATCGCGTTCAATCCGGTCAAAAACTCATCGTTCTGCGCGACACCAAGCAAGAAACAAGCCTCGACGCCCAGCAGTTGGAGATTACTAAACAGGAACTCACTTTGGCACGCAGTCGCCAGAAAGTTGTAGAAGCCCAGGAAAGGCTAACAACTGCCCGAAGAGAACTCCAAAATCGTGTCAATCAGCAGGCGGCAATTCGGAAACAGGAACTCAGCATCAAACGCAATCAGCAGAAGATTGCCGAAGCTCAGGAAAAGCTAACGGCTGCCCAACAGGAACTCAAGCAGCTGCAAGTCCTCGCTGACAAAGGCTTCATTCCAGCCAACGAACTCCAGAATCAGCAAGAACAAGTCCGCGATGCCCAGTCTGCTTTACGAGATGCTCAGTTAGAAGCGAGTACAAGTAGCTTAGAACTCCAGAGCCTTCAGCAGCAGCGTCAAACTGACCAGCAAGAAATCTTAGACAAGGTGGCGACTGCACAAACTGAACTGCGGCAGGCACAATTAGAAGTCGCTACCACCAGTCGGGACATCCAGATGAAGGTGCTGGAAATCAAAAATCTTCAGCAGCAACTCCAAAACAACATCGTCACTGCACCCATTCAAGGGAAAGTTCTCAACATCATGGTTAAGAATGGGAATGGCGTCAACATTGGGAATGACCTGCTGACTTTAGGCGATCCGACACAAGAGTTGGTGAAACTCAATCTTTCCACACTCAATGCTGCCAAAGTGAAGAGCAATCAACGTGTCCGCATTAGTGTGATTGGTCCCGATGCGAAGAAATTTACCGGACGAGTGCAAAGCTTGTATCCCCAAGCGATCGCTAGCACTTCTAGCAGCAGCGAGCAGGAAAGCCAATCCGGACAAGCCACGGTGCCTGCAACTGTCAAGCTTGACCAACCCACCCGCAGATTAATTCCTAGCAGCCAAGTCAGCGTCGAAATCATTTTGCAGCAGCGCCAGAACGTCGTGGTTTTGAATACGGAAGCCATACAGCGCTCTGGTTCTAAACCCTTTGTCTGGGTACGAGATCAAGGCAAGGCGCAAAAACGGGACGTATCTTTGGGGCTAGAGGGATTAACAACCGTAGAAGTGACTTCAGGTTTGCAACCGGGGGACTCCGTGGTGCTGCCCCCACCGGATGCTTCCTTAGAGCCAGGAACGCCGGTTATTGTTCAAGAGAAATTAGAAAAGAAAGATGAAAAGTGATTGGTAATTGGTAATTGGTAATCGGTAATTGGTAATCAATATCCTTGCTCTCATGCTCAGCCTGGGAAACAGAAAAAAGAAACATGAGAAGTAATTGGTAATTCCTAATTTTTAAGTTGATATGAGCCTCTCCCCCTTCGACCTCCTCGCGCTCACCTGTAACTCGCTACGCAGTAACCCTGTGCGTTCTACCCTTACCACTTTGGGCGTTTTTATGGGTGTAGCAGCAGTCAGCGCCACGCTTCAAGTGGGCAGCATCAGTCGAGCGGTAATTGCCAAGCAACTCGCTGAGAGAGACGCCCCTCAAGTCTCTGTCTACATGAATGGGGAACTCCGGTCAGAAGACATGGAATACTTGCGACAGCGGCTAGAGGGCGTGCGGGCAATCAGTGCCTCTAGTGGGTTCTATCCGAATCCTCAAACCTTATTTCAGGATGAAGAAGCCCAACCTAATATGAGGTCTGTTACTCAAGACTTTCTGCTCACGTCGGGAAAGCAATTGGTAGCGGGGCGCTTCTTCACTCCTGCCGATTTTGAAAACTATCGCCCTGTCGTGGTGCTCGATCAATTTTTAGTAGACAAACTTTTTAAAGGTCAGAAAGCTGTTGGAGAAACCATTTATGCTAATTCAAGACCCTACGTCGTTGTCGGGGTCGTGCCAACCGTTACCCCATCTTTTGGGGAACCTGAAGGTGAGGTATTGATACCGATGTCGTTTTACTACGCCCTGACGGGTAGCCGCGACCTTGGCTCCTTCAAGATACGCCCTTACAAAATAGAAGACTTAGAAGATTTGGCAGACAAAGCCAAGCAACTGATGGAGCAGCGCTTCCCAGGCAAAGAGGTTTATGCCTGGAACAACGTAGACGAAATCTTGGCGCAGCAGCAAACCTTGGAAATGGCATCCAATGGGCTGACAGCCGTGGGAATCATTTCGCTACTCATCGGTGGCGTCGGCATTGCCAATATCACAATCGCAGCAGTAATGGAGCGTACCCCAGAAATTGGGCTGAGGCGGGCAATTGGGGCAAAAAGGCGGGACATCTTGCTGCAATTTATTCTGGAAGCGGCAATCCTGAGTTTATTGGGGGGAACTGCCGCTATTATCTCGGTGCATGGCTTGACGATGGTTGTCGCCGAAACTTTTAAGTTACCTTACGAATTTGAAAGCAAGACGGCTGCCTTGTCCTTAGGATCTGCACTCTTGGTAGGAGTAGGCGCTGGATTTTTGCCTGCTGTGAGAGCTAGCCGACTCGATCCCGTGAAAGCATTGCGTAACTCTTAGCCTCACGAATAGGCATTACGTAAAGCGGCTCAATTTTTGATTTTGGATTAAATCGGCAATGGTTCAATCTAAAATCTAAAATCAACCAGCTAAAAGCTATCCGCGATCATGCACAAGCTCGACGACCCAGATTCTCAACCTCCAGCTTCTAGCGGTAGGTTTTTGCCTCCTATCCGCTCTCTTTTTGGGGGGGTCGTTCTGCTTGTGACTGCAACTTTAGGCACGACGTTAACGTTAGCCACCGTTTTTAAGCTTCATTCAACGGCGGTAAGAGCGACGACAGCTAATGTTCGGACAGCAGCTCAGACACAGACGCCGGAACTCGCACGCCCGATTATGGTTCCGCCAACGGATAGAGCAAAGCTCAAAACGGCTCCAGTCTCAGAAAGCCCGGGGGTGAACATAGGCAAAGCAATAGTTTTAGGGGGAACTGGTGTAAAGAATGCGATCGCTCCTTCTTCTCTTTCCCCACTCGCAACTAAAACCAGTCCAACTTTTACGCTTAACGCCCAGCCAAGACAATTCCCACCCTCTCCAACTACTAGCCCGCCTTTACAAGGAGAGTTGGAGGGATCTAGTATCCCCCCATCGGCAAAAAGTATTCACCCCCAATCTTCGCCTCCCGTTGCCGCATCCCGGTCAATTTTAAAGGTGTTCTCTGGAGCCAGGAAACCAGCCGCTTTATTAGCTCAAGCGCAACCAAAACCCAACCAACAAGAAACCGTAACAACTGGGCGAGGGATTCAATTAACCCTAGCTGATGTTGTTATCTTGGTATTGCAAAACAATAAAGATATCAAAAACGCTTATTTAGAAAGAATCGCCCAAAGACAAGACTTAGCAGTGGCAGAAGATAGATTTGTCCCTGATTTTACGCCTAGATTATCATTTAATCTCGATCGCTTTGGTTCGGGTGGAAACACTAGCACGAATAGCGATCTTGGTGTTGGTGCCACTGTTGAGGTCACGGTTCCTACGGGAGGTAGGCTGAGTTTTGGTTGGGAAACGAACGGTCAAACGTCAAATATAAATAATTTCAATGTTGATAGAGATAACAATCTATTTGGCTCAAATCTTCAGCTACGTTTAACTCAACCTCTATTACGAGGTGCTGGTATTGCAGTTAATCAAGCTCCTATTGAAATTGCTCGACTCGATGAAAGAGCAAATATTCAAGGTTTAAAATCAACTCTCATTAATACCATCACTGAAGCTATCTTAGTCTACCGCAATTTACTTAGAGCGCAGGAAAGACTGAATATTGAGCAGATTTCTCTAGAAAGCGCCCGCCAAATTTTAGAATTTAACCAAGCCTTGATTGAGGCTGGGCGACTCGCGCCAGTTGAAATTGTTCAAAGCCAGACAGACATTGCAAATAGAGAAGTCAGCTTGTTAGAGGCTCGGAATAATCTGGAGTCTGTCAAATTAACTTTGTTAGATATTCTAGATATCGAGCAAACTCTTAATATTGAACCTGTAGAAGAAATAGTATTGCAATCGAAGTCTTTAGATTTAAATAATCTAAAACAAATTGCATTTCAAAACAGACCGGATTATTTGCAAGCACAGTTCAGCTTGGAAAGAACAAAATTTGAAAGATTAATTGCAGATAATAACCGGCGCTGGAACTTAGACTTAGATGCAGGTTACGGCGATTCCTTAGATGACACAACCCAACTAACAGCTGGGTTAATCTTGTCCCGTACCTTCGGCGATCTCACTGTGGAACGAGATTATCAACGAAGTCAAGTAAACTTCCAGAAAGCAGAAAATACTTTAGAAAGTCTGCGTCAAAGTATCGATATTGAAGTAACAGATAGAGTTAGAAATGTAAATCTAAGTCTTCGACAGGTGCAACTTGCCCAGCAAGCAAGGCAATTGGCTGAGAGAACACTACAAATAGAACAAGAAAAACTGAGATTGGGAAGAGGGTCAATTTTTCAGGTTGTGAGTTTTCAGAATAATTTAGTAGAGGCAAGAAACCGAGAACTAGATGCAACGATTGATTATCTCAATGCCTTGACAAATCTCGATCAATCTGTCGGTACCACACTGGAAACTTGGCAGGTGACAATTGAAAGAAAATGATATTAAGTCTCAGGAAAAAAACCATTGTTAAACTACCTGAGTCTCTGTCTCCAATAGGGTTTGCTGAACTTAGGTGAAGGGAAAACTATCTTTTTCCAGTTACTTATTACCCCTGACAGATTCTATCGGCATCACATCATGAAAGCGGGTATAGTCGATCGAGCGCCGCCCGTCCGGCATCCTAGATAAGATGTCCACAAAACGCATATTCCACAGGATATCGGACGTGGCAAAGGAGTGACGGGCATGGATCGTCTGTGAAACGATTTCGTCTAACCCAGTCAGCATCACGACGATCTCGCTTTCCGACTCAGCCAGGGAGTCTACCGTAACCCCATAAAGCGGACTCGTCTCGTCAATCTGATGCATCACCGTCCAACTCAATGCAAACATGGATGTATGACTGCGAACTAATTTGAGATCGTAAAACCGACGCATGAATTCTCCCTCCCGATTGACTTCGTTGCGAACTAAAGTCACCCGGATCTGCGCTTCTACAATTACGTCGCGCCGCTGGTTAGCCGTCCGAAACATCAGAGTCGGCACCCCATCATAGGGAGCGATCGCTGCCACGCGACTGAAAATCACTCTCGCCGTTGGCACGGAGAACCGCGCAAACGCCAGTCCCGTCGCCATTGCCACTCCGAAAAGACCCGCCAGCGCTTCGACTGTCACCACCGCATTCGCGTAAGGCGTACGCGGATACATCGCACCGTAGCCGATAGTCGCCATCGTCTGGACGCTGAAAAAGAAGGCGTCAAGGAAGGAACCCGGTTGAGCGTTCTGGATGCAATCTCCTCCAGCTAGATAGATGAGGGCAAATACCGTGTTGGAGACTAAATACAACAGACTGAACAGCGCTAAGAACCATCCCCAGGAAAGGGTAAGCAGCAAATGATATAGATCGCCCCGATGAAATCCCGATACCCCTCGCCGCACGATGTTCAACTGCCCATCCCGGCTCACAAAGCGCGTTAATGAGGGCGAACGATATCTTTTGCCCATAGATTGTTGTTATTAGGAATCGGCGTCACGCAGGCGACCTTTCCTAGAAAGCTATCCCATCAAGAGGACAAACACAAGCATCTCGGTTGAGCCATCGTTCTCCCACCTGCTTTAGCGCTGTCATCACGGGTTGAATTTCTCGCCCCTTCTGGGTGAGCGAATACTCTACGCGGGGAGGAATTTCTGCGTAGACTCGGCGTTCCACTAAACCATACTCTTCTAGTTCTCTGAGCCGTATCATCAACGTTTTGGTGCTAATTCCAGGCAATGCTTCTAGGAACTCGTGGGTACGGCGATCGCTTGTAAACAACTCTCTGAGAATCAGAATAGACCATTTACTGCCGATTAAGTCCACGGTGAACTGGATTGGGCATTTTGTCTCTATGCACTGGCTGCTGTTAAGCATTGATGCCTCTAGATATCGCTCTTTTCTTTGCTTATTCTGACCAATCTTCTGAACAGAGGGACGCTGAAGTTAGCTCCCGCCAAATATTTTAATCTTTCTTAATAAAGCTCTGGACAAGTTGCAACGGGTCAATCTTTTACTTTTGGTAACTATAGTGTCCTTCCAGCCACTGTCAGATTTACGGATTTTCTATTTTTAGGAGTTGAGTAGGATGCAAATAGAAGGAACGAACAGCCTTCCTTCCCGCTCAACTTCTTCAATAAATCAAAATATTTGAGGTTTTTCAAATGATTCGATTACTTGTCGGTGTATTAGTCTTTGTTATCAACACAATTTACCGCGATCGCCCTTATCCCCGTTTTTACGTCCTAGAAACAGTTGCTCGTGTTCCTTACTTTGCCTACTTATCAGTTTTGCACCTTTACGAAACAATCGGAATGTGGCGCAGAGCAGATTGGTTAAAAGTTCACTTTGCGGAATCTTGGAACGAACTCCATCACCTCCTAATTATGGAATCTTTAGGGGGTAATCAGCAGTGGTTCGATAGATTTTTAGCACAACATACTGCTTTACTTTATTATTGGGTGATCGTTGTTCTTTACATTCTCTCGCCTCGTTCTGCCTACAATTTCATGGAATTAGTTGAAGGACACGCTTATCATACTTACGATACATTTTTGCAAGAAAATGAATCAGAATTAAAAGCTACATCTGCCCCACAAATTGCTATCAATTACTATCGAGACGGCGACTTGTATATGTTCGATGAGTTTCAAACTGGAGGAGTTCCAGAAGAACGCCGTCCCGTCATCAACAACCTCTACGATGTGTTTGTAAACATTCGAGATGATGAAGCGGAACACGTCAAGACAATGATAGCTTGCCAGAAGCCTGATGCTCAATTAACCTTCAAGAGTCCCCATACGATAGAAGTAGGTGCAACATTCCTTGCCCCAGATGAAGAAGTTAAATCAGTTGTTATGCAATAGGATGTGCTGATAAAAAAACAAAAGGAGAGATATTTAAACTATCTCTCCTTTTGTTTTTTTGAAGGAGTTAGAAATGGCTATATCTCTTTTATGTCAATAGATTAACGCCATTTACAAACAGAGGAAAACCAAGTAATGAAGATTAAGCGATCGCATTCTTGTGAAATCTCAGTCGCTCAATCAATTCATAAAACGGTGTCCAGTTATCTTCTTGGTCAATTTTCTCCCAAACCGCTTCTATTTCGGGTCTGACTAATGCAGTTTTAGGATTATGACGACGTAACCGTGTTGCTATATTATCCAGTTCGCTATCTGGGAAACTGAGTAAAGTTTGCAGGTATAAATTTCTCCAGTCTTCCAATAATGCTGTAGCCTCAGGCGCATTCAAAAATTCTTCTGCTTTCAGAATATTTGTCGCATCGTCACGCCAATTGCGGTCAAACTGATTTGTTACTTCCCAAAAGAAACTGTGATAGCTTACTTGTGTTTCTACCAGGAGTTTCAGAGTTTGCATCACTAATTCTTCTGCGGCTAAATCGGGCAGATTCTCGAATCCCAATTTACCGATCATCCGCGCGGTGTAAGTTCGGTTATAATGCTCGGCAAATTGGGATAGAGCAACTTCCATCTCTGGCATAGGAATAACCGCAGATAGGGGTTGTTGGAGCATTTCTAAATTTAGCTGGCAAATTCCTGGTTGATTGCCGTAGCTGTAGCGTCCGTAATAGTCAAAGTAGGCAGCAGTAAATTTGGGGTCGTAGGTGTTAATAAAAGCGTAGGGACCATAGTCGAAACTTTCCCCAGTAATAGACATATTATCGGTGTTTAAAACCGCATGACAAAACCCAACGGACATCCATTGAGCAACAAGTTTTGCAACCCGCTTGACTAATTCTGCATAAAACAGAATGTAGCGGTCTTGCTTATCTTTGAGGTGAGGATAATATTGTTCAATTACATGGTCTAAAAGCTTTTCAGTTAAATCCTTGCGTCCAAAAAAGTGCAATCGCTCAAATGTTCCAAAACGAATGTGGGAACGGCTGAAACGAATCATTACCGAGGATCTTGTTGGAGAAGGTTCATCGCCTCGCCAGAGTCCTTCTCCCGTTTCAATCATTGATAAACAGCGGGAAGTACGAACTCCTAAATAATGAAGTGCTTCAGCAGCTAAAACTTCTCTGACACCACCTTTAAGCGTGAGTCTACCATCGCCGCCTCTAGAATACGGAGTCGTACCAGACCCTTTCGTTCCAAAGTCATAAAGTTCGCCATCCGTACCGCGCACTTGTCCGTAGAGAAATCCTCTGCCATCGCCTAAACGAGAGTTATATTCTCCAAATTGATAGCCGTGATAACGCAAAGCTAAAAATGGTCTAACTCCTTGAAACATCCCAAATGCTTCGATAAAATCATCGTCTGTCACCGTGTCTGGTTTCAGTCCCAATATTGGTAATAATTCATCGTTGCGAAAGCGCAGAATATATTTAGGAAAGTCTGCCGCTGCTACTCGATCAAAATAATCATCGCCTAAAGCTTCTAAGGCAGACTCATAATTGAGATTTAAAAAAGGATTGGAAAACTTTTCAGGAGTCATAAGTTACTAAAATACCCAATGAATGTAATTCGTGCCTATACAAACATACGGACTGAAACAAACATTATAAAGACTGCGTAGGCAGTCTTTGTTTGTATAGCGCCAGACTTTAGTCTGTTAGCGAAGCGGCACGAAGTGCGCGCACTTTGCAAAATGTTTCATTTCTATGCTACGGATAAGCAAGTATACAGTTTCAGCATCAAAAGACTGAAATATGCTTATTCGCCCTGCTACACCTGCTGACGTGCCATCTGTCCTCCCGATGGTTGCCAAGATTTGTGCCTTGCATGAAGCTTGGGATTCGGCAAAGTATGGATTCTTGCCGAATCCAGAGTTGCGTTATGAGAAGTGGTTGAGTCGGATAGCGTCTAGTGCATCGCTGGATGCGCCACCGCAACGCGATCGCAATATCTTCATAGTCGCTGAGGCTGAAAATAAGCAAGTGGTGGCGTTTCTGGTAGCGACGGTAGAACGGGAAATCCCGATTTACCGTTTACAAGAATATGCTTTTATTCACGACCTCTGGGTTGAAGAGGAATATCGCCAAGCTGGAATTGCGAAGGCGATGGTGATGCAGGCAATTGAACGCTTTAACTCGATTGGAGTCAAACAAATTCGCCTCGATACGACTGTTGCTAACGAGGCGGCGCGGCGATTATTTTCTTCCTGCGGCTTTCGCATCAGTACGATAGAAATGCTGATTGAATTAGGCTGATACCAAGAGAACGGCTTTTTTTGTAAGTAGAGACATCGGGTTGAACAGCTCTACCGTACTCCACACTCTTGTTTGGACAGGAACCCGCACCAGAGTGTTACCGTTCCCTTCTCGTTCAGACCAAGGTGTGTTTTTCGAGAAGCTTAGCCAATCCCGGTATCCCTTCCTCCACGTTTTTCTTAGCCGAGCCGCGCAATTTTTTATAGGTACCCAATACGAGGCTGCTTCTGACGCTCTCCATCCTGGCATCGGTAACACTCAGGATAGCATCTGCTGCGGGAGAGCGGCTGGCAATGAAGTGCGCGACTGGATCTCCTTTCTGGACACTCTCGCTCCAAATGGGATCGAGTGCTGTACACCATCCTGGCAGGAACTGCTCGACAGCGTAGCCAATGTACCCTGGCTTTATACCCTTGACGGCGTTGTAGCCTGCCTTTATGGCAAGACCAGATATACCTGACTTGGAAGCGACCTCCTCATCGAGCAATTTGCAGAAGTCATCTACAACTTCAGCCTTTTTGCTTGGGTTCAAGAGCTGGTCGCTAAGTGCCATTTCGATCCTCCTAAGTGTAAAAGCGCTGGATTTTGATTCCACTAATTGTTTAGGGAAAAGACAGAATAGATGCTATCACAGTTACAAACTGTTATAAAGAAAAACTTAAGCGCATAGTTAATCTGGGGGAAGCGATCGCCCCTATCTTCTACCTGTTACAACAAGGGTGTCAATGCGGGCATTGCATAATTTGGCGAGATTGCACCAAAAAATTTTGTATTCTTCAAAGTCGATTGAGATTACGACTAATCAATCAAACTTGCTATGACTAATGCCCTGCGGGTGATTTAGGACTAGAGCCTTTCCCTAACAGGACTTACGCAGTTAATTAGTAGACCTCCTGCATGAATGGTCAAGTAGTGTGCCAGTTCATAATCGAGATTGCACAATAAGGGAGTAGATCAGCATCAAGACACTGGGGAGTTGGTATGCCGTATACGGAGCTA
>NZ_JAMPKE010000014.1:0-147072 GCF_039961955.1 Trichocoleus sp. DQ-A1 | reverse complement strand
TCAAAAATATCGGGATGCACTCCGCATCGCCGCTTGAAAGCACTTGGCGTGAGTTGTTTGAGTTGTTTGTAGGTCATGCGCCTTTCCTCCTTAACCTACTTTTTCCCACCTTCTTTCTATTCACGCAAGAGGTCTAATGAAGCGATTGCGAACTCAAGTTAATATAGTCGGCTGGATCTGCATAGTTTTTAAGCACCCAGGCATTTAGTTGTCGCACCGTCGATTGCCAATCATCCGGAACTGGCATAGGTCTGCAAAAGAAGAGTGCAGCACCGAAAGCGGCAATTTTTTGGTGATTGAGAATGTTGTAGCCGCACTCCAAAGCCATCAAAGGTGCAACGGCAATTTGGGTGTTGCATAATATAGGGATAAAGGGTATTGCTGAATGCAGAGATGTTTAGGAAAATACCTGTATTGAACGATACTTTAAGTAGTGAAGTAGCAATCGAACCGAATGAGCCAGCATTTCTGCTGATTTCGAGTAACACAACGTCTTCCGATGTAACCGGGCTAAGTAATGGCGTAATCGAGTATTTTCATTCTCTACTCGTGTCATATAGGTCTTACTCACAATCTGGTCTCCATCGGGGATAAAGCCTGGATAAACGGGGTTCCCATCGGTGACGTAGAAGTAGCTTTTCCAAGCCATAACCCTTACCCAAAGAGGCTTAAAGGTCTGTGCACTATGATCTCCCAAGACCCACCCCAGGATGCCCTGAGTGAAGTGATTCACTGCCGTCCACAGCCAGATTTTGTTTTTTTTTGAGCCAATATAGGTCTCCAGTTCATCCAGTTCCCCAACCTCAGGAATGGTCGGTTCTGGTGGAGCATCAGGAAGTTGTTCCCCAGTTTGTTTGACCCAATAAATGACGGTGGTGTGATGCACTCCGGTTGCTCGTTCGATTGCCCGAAATCCCATGCCATTGACATAGAGGGTAAGGCAATGCTGTTTGATTGCCTCAGAATACCCTTGAGGGGGATCGTAAACGTCAATAAATTGGCGATGGCAACGGGTGCAGATATGATTTTGTTTACTCCCACGTTTCCCGTTTTTTCTGATCTCCGTAGAGCCACAGTTTGGACACTGCATCGTAGTCATGCTGAATTCATCTTTCTATTATGCAACGCCGATAAAGTGTCCTCATTGCAATTCTACCACCATCAGTAAGAACGGTCATCAGCGCGGTAAACACGCATTACATTTGCCGTGGCTGCGGTCGTCAAGCAAGTGGAGTCTTACTCCCAGAAGGGATATTCTGATGAAATAAAGCAGCGATGTCTATCCATGTATGTTAAGGGAACGGGTTTTCGTGCCATTGAACGGCTGACCGGAGTCAATCACAATACCATTATGGATATGATCATTCTTGACCGTTTGAGAAGATGCACTTCAGGGGACAGGGCGGCATGCTAAGACAGCATCAGCACGATTCTACTTCTCTATCATTACATTTTTGGCACTACCCTCATTTTTAACCTAACAGCATTTATAAAGGCGATCGCGTAAAATGAAGGCACTTGAATTCGCCCGTGAAGACATCAGTTGTAATACCTTCACGAGTGCTACTATCTCGTTAATTGATAACTGTATCTTCTGCGTGCAAGCAGTGTTTTTTTCGATTAGACTTCCGTAGAAAGACCGCGCAGAATGTACCAAATGCAAAGAAACTTATCGTAGCTGTTGGTTCTGGTACAGACGTAATCGATGTAATTCCAATTGGACGCTGAAGATTACTGTTAGTTGAGACAAAGACTGCACCTTGATTACCTGCCGAAGGTTGAGCATTCCCTGTTACGCTGTCATATCGTAGAATCGCTCCATAATCGTTTTTGGTAAAGTCAAAACCAACAGTAAAGAGGGTATTTCCAATGAAAGTCAGATTGCCAATAAAGTTATTGCTAAAACCTCCAGGGATTGAAGTATAGTCAGTTGGAATGGTCGCTTTTAATGCTCCTGAATTAATGTCATAAGCCCGAAGTCCATTTGCAAAGTCAGTTGCGAACAAATCTCCCTTGGCGCTAAGTGCTAAACCCAGAAAACTGACGAAGTTAAAACTGTTGGGAAGTGGAGTAGCTGAATCTACTAGAACAGCAGACTGTTTCGTTTTAATGTCATAACTCAATATTTGGCTGGGAAGTCCCTGGCTAAAGTCAGGAACAAACTCTCCAGGTGAAATGATGCCATCTGTGTTAGCATCACCAGCTATGGCAACGCTACCCTGAGTAGAAACGAGCAACTTACCATCAGGTGTAAATAACAAATCATTCGGGCCATTTAAACCACCGGGCAATCTATTTCCTGAAGCAAAGACATCTACAAATGCACCTGTTGTAGCGTTATAACGCAAGATTGTGTCTGTAAGAAAGCTACTCACATAAAGATAGCCATCAGGCCCAAATACCATACCATAGGGACGAGTTAGATTTCCCCCTGAAGCAAATACATCGATGAATGCACCTGTCTTGCCGTTGTAGCGCAATATCTGTCCTGTAGAACTACTACCACTGCTGATATAGAGATTTCCATCAGGACCAAATACTAAATCATCTGGGTTAGATAAGCCACCACTACCAGGGGCAATAAAATCACCCAAAAACTTTCCTGTCTTATCGTCATAACGCACTACATTGTTGGTTTTAGTATTACCAATTAATAAGGCAGCATCTGCTCCAGAAGCTCCAAGGTCTAAAATGGCAGCTGTACTTAAAGTAATTAAAGCTGACAGGTTCAGTAGCTTGATGAATGGTTTAAATGTAAAAGTTTTAGTTTTCATAAGGCTCCTCCCATAGATTTAGGCTTGTATCTGTTAGACAAAAAATACCTCAAATTTGTCAGTGAAAGCGTAGCTTTACGCAATATTTACCGTATTGTTGCGTAAGCTTTACAGAAAAATGTTATTAATTAAACTTGGGATACTGGCGTAAGGTGGAGGAACACCCTTCAGCCCAGCAAACGGATTTTGGAGCGAGTAGGGATGAAATGAAACTGAAATTAACGATCTATCAGAAAGCTAGGGAGTGCTTAATGTTACCGCAAAACGCACTGGTGAACGGACTGATGGTGAAGAGAAATTTGATTCGGTGACACTTGCGATCGCATCTGGTACATGAATGCGTTTTCACAGGTTGTGTAGTCTGTCAAGTTACTTCTAGATAACTCTCCTTGCGATCGCTCTTAAATACTATTTACAACCTGACGCTCCTATATTTTGGGATATTTACTCTTAATCAGGTAGTTATGTTAAGTTTATTCGCTAAATCTTACAGTTTTTTACGCTTTCGTAGGTTTAATCCTAAAGATTGATGCTAGTCAGAAGGTAGGATAAAACAATGTTCTCATGGTGAGAAATAAATTTACATCTTTCTGATAACCCGGTTTATCCCATTTCTCACATTAAACACAGACTAGCTATCGAAGCTGAACCAGGAGAACAATCCGATCGTTGTCTCCGGAGTTCACAAAAGTAGAAATTGCCGTAGTACATAAGCGATCGCGCAGTGTACCGGAGGTAATCGCCAAGCGATAGCAAGCTACCACGATAGGTTGCTTGCTATCGCTTGGCAGGCTTTGCATTTCAAAGTTCGCATGGATGAGCAAATCGAAATCAATTTTACTTTGCATTTGCGTTTGACTTAGGGATTAACAAATGACTATTCACAACAAACCTGTTATGCCTAAAGCCAGCACATCCTATGTGCTGATGCTGGCGCTGGTAGCTGCGATTGGCGGCTTTTTATTTGGTTTTGATACTGCCGTAATTAATGGTGCGGTAGCCGCTTTAGGAAAAGATTTTCAAGCCGGTAGTGTGGCAACGGGATTCGCTGTTTCCTCCGCACTCTTGGGTTCGGCGGTGGGAGCCTTCTTTGCCGGACAGATCGCCGATCGTTACGGGCGGGTAAAAACGATGATCGTCGCATCTATTCTGTTTTTGATCAGCGCCGTGGGTTCTGGTATTGCCTTTAATATTTGGGATTTCATGGTTTGGCGATTGGTGGGCGGGGTAGCAGTTGGTGCTGCGAGCGTTATCGCCCCCGCCTACATTGCTGAAGTCTCCCCTGCACACCTGCGCGGACGCCTGGGTTCTCTGCAACAACTTGCGATCGTGACCGGGATCTTCATCGCCTTGCTGTGCGACTACTTCATCGCTGTCGCTGCGGGTTCCGCCGAAGCGCCCTTCTGGTTCGGGATACCTGCTTGGCGTTGGATGTTCTGGACTGAGATCCCACCTGCCATTGCCTATGGAATAGGCGCACTGAGGATTCCAGAATCACCCCGCTACTTGGTGGCTCAAGGACGGGACGCAGAAGCGGCTTCGGTTTTGGCAAAGGTTTTGGGTGGAGATGTTGAAGCGAAAGTACAGGAGATTCGGCAGACGGTATCGCGGGAGCGCAAACCTCAACTGTCCGATCTCATGGGTCGGCATGGCTTACTCACGATAGTCTGGGTTGGTATTGGGTTATCTGTTCTGCAACAGTTGGTAGGGATTAACGTGATTTTCTACTACAGCAGCGTGCTGTGGCAGGCGGTAGGCTTTTCCGAGAAGGATTCGCTGTGGATTACGGTGATTACCAGTATCACCAATATTGTGACAACGCTAGTCGCGATCGCTTTCGTGGACAAGTTTGGACGCAAACCTCTGCTGATCCTGGGTTCTCTGGGCATGACTCTTACCCTAGGAACGCTGGCGGCAACTTTTGGCAGTGCGCCCCTAGATGCCGCCGGGAACCCCTCCCTAACTGGAAACTCTGGCATCACTGCCTTGCTAGCTGCTAACCTCTACGTCTTCTGCTTCGGCTTCTCTTGGGGACCCGTCGTTTGGGTGATGCTAGGGGAGATGTTTAACAATCGGATTCGCGGGGCGGCACTATCCGTCGCTGCTGCGGCTCAGTGGATTGCCAACTTTGCGGTGTCCACGACCTTTCCCCCTCTCAAGGATGTGGGTTTAGGCTTTGCCTATGGCTTGTATGCGACTGCTGCGGCGATTTCCTTGTTCTTCGTGCTGCTGCTGATTAAAGAAACCAAGGGTAAAGAACTAGAGGAAATGGTGTAGTATCGACTTTCACCGCAGGTTCTTTGGTTATCGGCGGTAATTGAGCAGAGTGCGATCGCGCTAAGTTTTAACCAGCATCCTTGCACCACCCTATTTAGTAGAATTTGCACCCAGTTGCAGCGCATAGAGATTGGCATAAACACCTTGTTGAGCGATGAGTTCTGCGTGAGTACCTCGTTCCACAATTTGTCCTTGCTGAATCACTAACACTTGATCGGCTTGCGTTACTGTACTGAGGCGGTGGGCAATCACGAAGCTGGTGCGATTTAGGAGGAGACGCGCGATCGCATCCTGCACCAGCGCTTCTGTGCGAGTATCAATACTACTGGTAGCTTCATCCAGAATCAAAATTCGGGGGTTAATTAATACAGCACGGGCAATACTTACCAGCTGTCGCTGTCCTTGGCTCAGAGGCGCACCCCGCTCTCCCAATTGAGTCGCGTATCCTTGCGGCAAGGAAATGATAAATTCATGCACATTGGCTAATTGCGCCGCTGCTTCAATATCCGCTTGCGTGGCGTGGGGACAGCCGAAAGCAATATTTTCTGCAACTGTACCGCTAAACAAAATATTGTCTTGTAAAACAATGCCAATTTGACGGCGCAAACTCGCCTGCGTCACGCTCCGTACATCAATCCCATCAATTTTAACTGCGCCCCCAGACACATCGTAGAAGCGCAGAATTAAGTTAATAATCGTACTTTTACCCGCTCCAGTTGGTCCCACCAATGCAATCATCTGTCCCGGTTGAGCGTGCAGATTCACCCCTTTGAGTACGAGTTGAGTAGGGGTATAGCCAAATGTCACCGCTTCAAATCGCACCTCACCCTGAATAGGCGGCATCTCAGTCGCATTCGGTGCATCATTCAGTTGCGAAGGTTCATCTAATAGCAGAAAAATCCGCTCCAAACCTGCCATCGCAGATTGAGCTTGGGTGTAAAACTGGCTGAGAATTTGGATAGGGCGAAAGAACTGCTGAACGTAGAGTAAAAAGGAAGTCACCACCCCCACAGTTGCGGCTCCTGTTACCGCCAGATAGCCTCCATACGCCAGCACTGCGGCGGTAGCTAATGTATTGAGAAAATCAATCGACGGCAAAAATGCAGCCGTAATTGCCACTGCTTCAACGTTCGCATCACGATTGGCTGCGTTGACAACATCAAACTCTTCAATATTGAGTTGGATGCGATTGAATGCTTGTGCTTCCCGGACACTGCTGATACCTTCTTCTAGCTTGGCGGAAAGATCGCCGATTGTCTGCCGCGTCACGCGAAATCTCGCTCTTGCCCAGCGGGAAAACAAGCCAGTCGTGAAAATCATCAATGGCACCGCTAAATTGCTCAGCAAGCCAAGTTTCAGATCGATTGAGAGCATGGCAATAATAATGCCAATTAAGCTGAACGTGTTGCCCAACATTTGGGCAATCGTCTGTCCAAATGCTTGATTCACTGTATTCACATCATTCAGCAAGCGGCTCATCAAATCACCCGCTTCGCTGCGATCGAAAAAGCTGATCGGAAGGCTTTGGATTTTGATAAAAATATCTTGCCGCAGTTGAGCCAGTACGCGCTGCACGATCGAACCCACGCGCATAATCTGTCCTCGAATTGCCCAAACACCGAGGATGTAGATCAGTCCCAGTACCCCCAACATCAATAACAATCCCCGCAGATTTCCCCGCGTAATCAGATTGTCAATAGACCAACCAATCAAGAAGGGGCCAATGGATTGCGTTGCAGCCCCAATCGCCACTAAGGTTAAGGCAATGGGAATTTCTTTCCGATAGGGTCGGAGATATCGTAAAAAGCGCCGCAGGGTTGAGAGTTGGTGAGTTGCTTTTTGCTCGGATGCGACAACGGGACCTGGGACTCTCATGCTTTTTTCCCAACTTATTTTTTCACTTCGCTATCGTATCGTCTGGAAGGACTCTCTCAAACCTACATCCGTCATAGCTCACTGTTTGTTATGGCATAATTTGACATTATGTAGGGTGTGAGGCTTGGAGGAATTCTTATGACCTGGTGGCTATAGTACAGTCAGCGAGTATTTTTGCAAGTTAATCCGTCAGGGTCGAGCACGAAAAGCGAAGGAACGGCTGGAATCAGTTCTACTGGAAGGGTTAGAGTTCGCTCCGGCAACACCAATGACAGACCAATACTGGGAGAATGTGCCTCAAGCAATACGCGATCGCATTTCTCAGCGAAATTAAGAGCTTACAGATAGTTGAAGTCACAAATGCAATATTGACGAAGGATTTGTGAGATCAAAGCACCCTTTTAGCTTATCGTATGACAGACCTTGCTTCAAAGGACAGCCCTGACTTACTTTCTGTAGCTCAAACAGCTTTGCTGCTATGCGTAACTCGTCAGCGAGTTCACGACCTGATTAAGAATGGTCAGATTATAACTCGCAAACTTGGGTGTTACTACTACATAGAAGCTACTGAGTAGAGAGATATAAGAATCAACGGTAGTGCATCAGGTTATTGTTGGGAAGGTAGCAAGATCATGCCAACTCCAAGGGTGGTCAGCCAGTCCAGCTCGCTGAGCCGCCGTTGTCTTCAATCGACTATGCTGCCAAATCCAGTTGAAGTAACTCACCACGAGTCGCGTTGTTAGTGACGGAAAGCTCCCACACTTTGCCAAATTTGTTTTGTCTACGATGCCACCGACCTGTTTGTTGCCTCGGTTGTGACCTGTTCAACTTGGTTGTTATGAACCAACTGAGCTTTGGCACTCGATGAGCGAACAATACTCACAACCGTGTTGTAAGCCAGTCCACTGATGCGACTAATCCCTCGTAAACTGGTGCCTTCGCTATGAGCCTGTAGCACTTGGTGGATTTGCTTTGGGTTAACATGAGGAAGTTTAGCTGATGGCGACAAGGAAATGGTAACTTAAAGTAGAGGTGCGATCGCACCAAACATTCTTTGCTCAGATCCCACCCCAGAAACCCGCTTTCTAGCGCCATTGCATCATCCCCCCCAAAAAAATAGCCGCGCTTTCCACTGGGAAAAACACGGATTGTGCTTTAATTGGTTTGACAGGTTTGTTGCAACTGTTAGCCTAACCCTTCTGTTATTGAATCGGTTTAGGTTGTTAAGTTATGCTTTAACTGTCGCTTTTTGTTGCTGTTTGCGCTTCAGCATGGAACCAGCACCCATTGCACCTAATGCCAGCAAGCCGAAGGTAGAAGCGGGTTCGGGGACGGTCGCAGGCGGTGTCGGCGGTGTCGGGACATAATCATTAGTTGTCATAGTAGCCCACAGCGGATTCACAGAGTTGCCTCCCCCATTCCAACTGAACCAGGCCAAATTGGGTTGACCCCAGCCAGGTGCGTCTGCGTTCCACACCCCTGTATTTAAGTCAAAACTACCAAAACCAAATAAATCGTTCAAATTAAGATAAGCCCCCTCCAAAGGTAAAGAGGTATTAAAAGAAGTAAGTTCATTTTTGGTCAGAAGGCCATCTGAATCATTGTCAAAGCCTTCTACACTTCCAGTTCCATATTCCTGCTGATTATAATTCCATACGAATGAGAAGTTAAAAGAAGCTGCATTAGCTGGATTTGCTTTCATGGAAACTAGGGAAACAGCGCCAACAGCGACACCTAACACTAACTTCTTCAGAATGTTTGCAGTCATGATAGTTGAGGTAGCCATTTTTCCGATCTCTCCAAACAAATTAAGGTTGACAGTGAGAATTACTCTAGAAGTACGATTCGCGAAAACCTTCGGATTAGTAGAAACTACCCATCAATATCTGTAAAAACTTACTGTAGTTAGATAATTTCGCGCTCATTAGAGTGTCATCACTGAGAACAGATTGGCATACCCCGATCGGTGAAGTCAACGTTTTGAGCCTATCTTCATCAAAAAAATATACCTAAAGATAGATAGAAATATCGCTAACAGGACTTAAAATCCAGCCAAAACACTGATGTTCAGGGGCTTTCATCCGTCATAATACGTAAAAAGTTGTGTTTAGACTCGATAAATTTGGCACATAAGTATTGACAAATGCAAATTATGTGCATTCACACTTGCGTGAATGTCACCTACAGGCGAATTTCCGGCAAGATGCCGATCTACGACGTTCTTTCGTCAGTGTGGGGAGGGATACGTAGGCTCTAGCATCTTGGTGGTACATAGAAGCTTAGCTTAGCAGCGATGTTTCATTCACCGAAGTAGGTGCAAAAGAAACCCTGTTTCTGGACCAACAGAAATCAAAATAAAGTTGGAGTGTATAACTTATTACTCCTACCCATGCCTCAATCAACGTGACAGCACTGGCATGGCTGAACACTGGGAAACCCACGGAGCTAGATGCTCGACAATCACGACTTTTTTAAACAATCCCAGCGTGAACTATGTCAATCCTAATGCCAAGTTTCGATGGGAAAAAATGAAGTGTTTTAGGTTGAGGAATTGGGGCATCAACTCATGATCACGGGGAATTGGACCGGAAATGAGGTGAGGGAAGAATGTCACAAATTGACTGTAGGCGATCGGGTTGGTGTCTAGGGTTTTGCCGCGATTGGTGTCCACCAAATAAGCAATCGGGGTAAAGGTGTAGAAGGAGATACCTGGAGGCAAGGGAATTGCAGGAATACTCCAGCCTGTATTGAGCAGTTGATTGACCACAGTCATGGCAAAGCTGGCATACTTGTAAAAGCCTAGGAGCACGAGGTTGAGGCAGATACCTAAGTCGCGATCGCTTGCCTAATCAGCCTACTCACGGAGTAGTTAACAGCGATCAATCCCAACAACACGGGTAGGAAGGTGATGCTCCAATAACTGTAAAACGCGAGGGAGGCTAGCAGTAACCACGCGATCGCTACCCAGATCAAGCGAAATTTTTTTAGGGCAAAAAAGCCAATTAGAGTAATCGGTAAAAAGCAGAAGATAAAGGTATAGGAGTTAAATAGCAAGAGAATCGGGCGGCAAGATGAATTAATTGTGCCCCGATTATAGCAGTTCTCTTCTCATATGGTGGGAGTAATGCTGCTGCTCCAGACGTTCAAATAACTCTTCTAGAATCGCAATTCCACTCAACTGAGAACCGCATATTATGATTGTGTTTATCAACTTGTTCGCTTTACCTGCGATTCTAAAATTGCCCCGTAAAGTGGACTATTTTGCATCAATTCTTCATGCGTTCCTTGCGCCATTAGTCGTCCTTGATCCATCAACAAAATCCGATCGGCATTCCGCACGGTACTAATGCGTTGAGCGATCGCAAAGGTCGTGCAAGCCTTTTGGCGCATCAGGCGATCGAGTTCCTCCTGAATCTGGGCAGCGGTTCTGGCATCTACGGCAGAGGTGCTGTCATCGAGGATGAGAATGCTGTAATCTGTCAGCAATGTGCGAGCGATCGCGATCCGTTGCTTTTGTCCGCCCGATAAGCCTACACCCCGTTCTCCAACAATCGTTTCGTAACCATCGGGCAAGCTAGTAATAAAGTCGTGCATTTGCGTGGCTTTTGCGACTTCAATGACTTGCTCCAAGTCTGCATCAGGCTTAGCATAAGCAATATTCTCGCGGATGGTGCCAGAGAACAGCGTGGTTTCCTGAAATACAATGCCAATATGCGATCGCAAGCTTGTTAGGGTGAAGTCCCGCACATCTCGTCCATCGATGCGAACTGACCCCGCCGTAACATCATAGAAGCGCGGAATCAGGTTGATAATGGTGCTTTTCCCGGAACCAGTCATCCCCAGAATGGCGATGAGTTCTTTCGGTTTAGTTTCAAAAGAAACACCTTTCAGGGCTTCTGTGGTGGCTCCTGGATAGCGGAACGAGACATTTTCAAATGTAATTCGACCGCCGCAAGTTTCAAAAGGGACAGCACCAGGGCGATCGCGAATTTCAATCTCTGCATCCACTACTTCATAGACTCGTTCGGCAGATGCTGCCGCTTGCGCGATCGCGGGAGCCGCAAATCCTATTAATAAAACGGGTTGAAGAATCAACAGCAAGTAAGAGTTAAACGCTACCAATTCTCCAATTGAAAACCGATTTTCAATGACCTCTGCACCCCCATAACCGATGACAACGACTGTCACCAAGTTACTGAGCAAAAAGATGAACGGAAAAGTATCGCGGATGGCGCGAATGGTCTTCATGTTGGTCACAATCAACGCATCATTCAGCGTCGTGTAACGCTTTGCTTCTGCTGATTCTCGGACAAACGCTTTTACCACTCGCACGCCCAGCAGGTTCTCTTGCAATACAGTATTCAGATTACCGAGTTGCTCCTGAACTTGCCCGAACAACCGGCTATTTTTGGTGAGAAATTGCGCCAACAACCACCCTGAGATGGGTACGACTGTTAGCGTAATCAGCGCTAGTTGCCAGTTCATTAACAGCAGGATGGTGGCAATGCTGACAAGTGTTATGACTGCACCGATCACTTGCATCAGGCTCGTACTGAGGAACGTGCGGATTTGCTCAATATCGCTAGTGACGCGAGTTAGCAGTTGAGAAGTCTGGGATTGGTCGTGATAGCTGAAACTGAGGTTTTGAATCTTGCTGAAAATCTTGTTTCGCAGATCGTAGGCAACCCCCTGAGATGCGGTTTCTGCCCAAAAACTTTGTCCGAAGTTAAACAAACCGCGCGCGATCGCAGCAACGACCATCCATCCAGCGCTGTAAAACACAATTTGGAGGTTTCGCTGGGCAATCCCTTCATCGATTCCCCAACGAAACAGTTGGGGAGTGACGGCATAAGCAGCCGTTAAAAGCAAGGAACTGAGCAACGCCCCTATCGAGATCCAACGGTAGGCGATTAAACTTCCTAGCACGCGCTGAAGCGGCTGCATCGATGACTTGTTTTGGAGTTCTGATTGCTGAACCAATAGAATTTACCCTTCTGTATTTAGAAAAGTCTCTCCTGACTAAGATTAACTAAGATTCGATAGAAAAAAGCTGCAATCCTCAAGGACAAGCTGCTTTGCATAACCGTCGCCTCACGCCTCACTCAAGTCGCGATCGCATCATGCACCAAGCCGTAAGCCGTCACAATAGAATTCTGGGGCGATCGCATTCCCAGCTTTAAAAGCGCAGACTCACCGAAAATCAAGGATTTTATAACCTGCGTAGCCAGGTTTTGTTTGTGTGCTTGCGATCGCTGTGCGGTTTCAGCCACCAGGTTGCAAGATGTGAGGAAACCCACCCACGCCAATACGTCATCTACCCACCTGATCGAAGTCACCGGAGATCTATAGCAATTCTCGTTTGGGTGCCATACATCTATAGCGGCATAGCAATTAAAAAGCCTCTATCGAACGTTAGAACCGCCATTTACTCCACCTAACTGAAAAATGCTGTATATGCGATCGCAATCTTTCCCGGTCGTCCCACGCTCAAAGCATTACACTGAGTAACTTAAACTCTGGCGATCGCTTTCACTTTCCCTAATTTCTCGGAGATAAAAGCTTTATTTATTCTTAATTTTTTTATAAATCAGTGATTATACGGTGAACATTTATGATTTCAAAAATGTACTGTGTAATGAGATGTATCGAAAATCTAAAATTTGGTTTCGGTAAATACCATATTTAAGGTTATAAATGTAACCTTGCATCGGTTGATTTGAAAGGGAAGTAGTCCTCTATATCTCCAAAATGCCAGATATGGTTCTGCCATATTACTTGGTAAGTAATTTGCCAACTTTTAACCCTTGAGCAGCATCTATGAAACTCAATTGCAAGCTTGCCCTCTACTCCTTTCTAGCTCGGTTCGGACTGCTTAAGAAAAGCTATACCGCCAAAATTATGTTGGTGGCATTTTTAGGCACTCACGTACCACTTTTAACCTTATTGATAACTTTCGTTATTTCAAACTCTTATTCCTGGGAAATGACAGTGCGAGTGCTGGTGATTGCTCTGTTGGCTACCTTAGTGGGTACAGCAGCTACTCTGTATGCACTACGCCACCTCCTCGCCCCAGTCATTTTGACATCTGCTGCATTACAAGACTATTTGAATACCAAAAAGTTACCCGAACTGCCTACAGAATTTGCCGATGAAGCAGGCACATTAATGGCAGATACCTCACAAACTCTTCATAAGTTAGATGAATTAATTCACTACATCAGCAACTACGATGGACTGACTGGATTACCTAATCGGGATTTATTCTGCGATCGCTTGCATCAGATAGTATCCCAATCTGAAAACAACCAGCGGCTGGTAGCAGTGCTTTTGTTGGGTATCGACGATTTCACTGATATGAGTCATACATTGGATCGGGAAACCTTAAATTTGCTGTTAAGAGCAGTTGCCCAACGTTTGACAACCTGTATGGGTCAAACAGAGATTTTGGCTCATGTGAGTGGAGATGAATTTGCGATCGCGCTAACGGAAATTCCCTGCTTTGAGAGCGCGATCAAGCTATCCCAGTTGCTAGTAAGTACGCTGGCAAAACCCTTCTTTTTAGAGGGTAGCTCGATTCGGATTACCGCCAGTATTGGTATCGCAATTAATGACCTAGAAGATCGCAATGGTGTGGATAAACTGTTGCAACAGGCTCGTCTGGCGCTATATCAGGCGAAACAACAAGGACGTAGCCAATATCAGTTCTATTCGCCAGAAGTGAATGCTCAGTTGCAGGAACGACTGGTATTAGAAAATGAATTACATGGAGCGGTTGAGCGCAACGAAATGGTGGTTTATTACCAACCCTTAATTGATTTGCATACCAGAAAAATCACGGCAATGGAAGCCCTGGTTCGCTGGCAGCACCCGACGCTAGGGTTGGTTTCTCCAGCTAAGTTTATTCCCATTGCAGAAGCAAATGGTTCGATCGTGCAAATAGGAGAATGGGTTTTGCGAACTGCTTGCGCCCAAACTCGTGCTTGGCAGCTTGCCGGATTCCCTCCAATTCGGATATCGGTAAATCTGTCAGCTCGACAGTTTGAACAACCAAATCTAGTCGAAGTCGTCAACCAAACCCTTGAGGAAACCGGGTTAAAAGCATCTTACCTAGAACTAGAAGTGACTGAAAGCCTCCTCATGGGGGACGTTCAGCGATCTGTTAACACTTTAGAGCAATTACGAAACCTGGGTATCTTGCTGGCTCTGGATGATTTTGGCACCGGCTATTCCTCTCTGAACTACTTGAAGCGCTTTCCCGTTACCATGCTCAAGATCGATCGGTCATTTGTGCAGGATGTGACATCTAATCCTGATAGTGCCGCTGTAACCGATGCCATCATTGCCCTCGCAAAGAGCCTGCGGTTGAACATTACAGCAGAAGGCATAGAAACCCAAGAACAGTTTGACTACTTGCAAAGACGGGGGTGTGAAGAAGGTCAGGGGTTCTACTTTAGCCGTCCTGTCCCCGCTGATGCGATCGCCCAAATGCTCCAAGAAAGTTTTCAGCAAGCCGTAGCCTAGAGAAAATCTGGCTAGCTGTTAGAGTGCCTCCTTTAATCTCTAGAGATCGCACTTGTTTCGTATTGGGTGAGTGCGATCGCTATCCTCATCAAGGTATCTTTGCTGCTAGATGAAGCGGGTATTGCGATCGCACTCACTTTTTACCTAGATGAAGCGGGTATTGCGATCGCCCTCACTTTTTACCTCACCCAAATTTACACGATACAGCAGAAAGGTGAGAGAGGCTCTATGTGCGATCGCACTCCACATACCAACAAACGAGATCGCATCGGCTGTTACTGAAAACTGTAGTTTATCTACTCTCCTGAGAAATCATATACCGAAAGTTTAAGTCTTATAGAGAGTTAAGTAGTTACTTATCCTACATTTCTGGCTCGAACCTGTAATGAATGTTCAAATATATTTAGCGAAGCCTGAGGATTTGGAGAGGATCTTGGAACTCCAAGCGAGTTCGCTTAAGCTTTTAGCATCTCAAGAGTACAATGCTAGGCAAATTGAGTCTTTAATTAGAAGTCAGAAGTCAGCTAGATCAGAATATAAGGAGATAGTATTCGTAGCATATTTCCATTCTAAACTAGTTGGATTTGCCTCTTTGTCAGTCTATACGTCTACAATTCATGCCATCTTCGTTCATCCTGATTTTAAGCGTCTAGGCATTGGCAAAAGGTTACTTGAAACTATGGAGCATACAGCGATCGAGAAGAAATACAGAACTCTTCATGTGATGTCATCCCTAACAGCAGTTAATTTTTATCGAGCGATGGGTTATAAGAAAACTCACAAATCTGGTTTTTGGTCCGAGGGCAAGACTTGGATACCATGTGTAAACATGCAGAAGCAGTTAATTCCTCTGACACCGAGGGAAAAATGGACTTGGCGAATCATTTTGTTCATTATTTGCTTAGTTGTTGTCAGGCTCCTGCGGGGTTAGCTAACGATAAACCTTAATTAGACTCCGCGATTGCCTACAGCACAAGCGAAGCCGATCCACACCATCCCCAACTTCCCTGCATAACCGTTGCAACTGATGTTCTTGGCTGGGAAAACAATAATCCAGCGATCCCTCTCCCTTCATCAAAAACGCGATCGCTTGTATAAATTGCTTTTAGTGGCGATTCATGTGGCGCTGTTTAGCGATCGCTAAATTGCAGATTCATGCAATTTACATCTGCTTAAAATTCTGTAAGAAGCGATCGCGATCATCATCAAGGTATCTTTGTTCGTATATCCAGGGTTTGTTGCGATCGCTCCCAACATTCATTCTCCACATTCAGAGTGTGCGATCGCTTTTGGCGTGCAACCACATCCACAACAACTCTCGATCCTCCACGCCTTCAGAAGGCGCAGAGCGATTGGGAGCCTTCGGTTTGGCTCTCATGAATTCCTAGTTGTATTGCAGAAGCTCCTCCATCTTTCTGATGGAATCTTTGTGCGCCTGCGGCTTTTTGTGTCGATGAACTACGCGATCGATATTGATACACTAAGCATGTAGGGATGAGTTCACCCCATGCCAGAAGCCAAACCTAGAGCGATCGCTAACGAAGACGATCTCATCCAAATCTGCGATCGCTCGCCAATTCTCACCAGTCTTCATGCGGGTTGGAATGGCATTTTCCTGGGACATTTCCGCACACCCGCCTTCGAATCTCCTGAAGTTTGCAGTCCCTTTTGGCATGGTCTTCTCATTTTCCCAAAAACCGATGCTCCAATTCAGGCACGGCGAACCCTAGACGGGAGAATTCATCACGAGCGAGTCGTTGAAGGGGATATTGTTATTACTCCTGCCCAGGTTGGTCATCGTTCTTGTTGGAATGCAGAACATGACTTTATTGTTATCGCTATTGCTTCGGATGTTTTCGCCCGTGCTGTTGACGAATCGGCTGAACCTTCTAACGTTGAACTCGTGCCCCACTTTGCCACATCTGATGGGCTAGTTCTGCAAATAGGACTTGCACTTCAGCAAGTGTTAGAAAACAATCCTAAAGGGAGTCGTCTCTATGCTGAGACGATGGCAAATGCTCTAGCGGTTCACCTATTACAAAACTACTCGGCACAGCAACCCATTCTACGTGACTATAGTGGAGGTCTTTCTAGCCGCCAATTACGGCAAGTCATTGACTACATTAACGACCATCTCGACCGAGATTTAGGTTTAGCGGAACTGGCGAAAATCGTGCAGATGAGCCCCCATTATTTTACTCGCTTGTTTAAACAATCAACGGGCTTGACTCCGCATCAATATGTGATTCGTCATCGAGTAGAACGCGCTAAAGAATTACTCCTCAACGGAGAACTCACCATTGCTGAGGTAGCTTACAGCGTTGGTTTTGCCAACCAGAGCCATCTCAACCGTCACTTGAAACGTCTACTAGGCGTGACTCCCAGACATATTCGACAAGGATAGCAAGAACGTACAAAAAATTGGACGAATCTACAAGACGCTCTGGAGTAGAAAGGTAATTCTAAGTAATGTAGAGTTACAAGCGAGTGGTCAATGGATACCGTCAAAATTCCTTCCGCTATTCTTGGCAGCAGCGCCACAGAAATTGCTCAAAAAATAGCGTCTGGAGAACTTTCTGCCAGCGCAGTCGTTGAGGCGCACATTCAACGCATTGAAGAGGTTAATCCTCACTTAAACGCTGTTATTATCCCTCTATTTGAGCAAGCGCGATCGCAAGCTAAAGCCGCCGATGAAGCTCGCTCTAGAGGAGAAACACTCGGACCCTTACACGGAGTACCCATCACCATCAAAGAGTCATTTGATGTAGCGGGGACTGTCTCCAACATGGGAATTTCTGCTCTCAGCCAAACGGCAAAGCAGGATGCGCCACTGGTCAAAAGACTGCAACAGGCAGGAGCGATTATTTTAGGTAAAACCAATGTCCCCCAGTTGCTAGCATCGAACGAATCGGATAACCCCATCTACGGTCGCACCGTGAATCCCTGGAATCCGGAACGCTCTCCAGGGGGAAGCAGTGGTGGTGAGGCGGCGATTATCGCGGCTTTGGGTTCGTGTTTTGGCTTGGGGAGTGATATTGGCGGCAGCGTTCGGATGCCTGCTCATGCCTGTGGGATTTCCAGCCTGAAACCCACATCGAATAGGTTATCGATGGTCGGTCACATACCCCTGTTACCCGGTCAAGAAGCGATACTGGCACAACCCGGCCCAATGGCACGGACTGTCGCTGACTTGAACCTGGCGATGAAAGTTCTGGCGGTACCGGGACAGGAAGCGTTTGACCCCAGTATTCCACCCGTACCTTGGCGCGAACCGTCTGATGTCAAAGTGGAGAATTTGCGAATCGCTTTTTTCACTGACAATGGCATCATTACTCCTTCCCCTGCCGTGCGACGTGCGGTGAGAGAAGCTGCTGTTTCGCTTGAAAAACGTGGTGCGATCGTCGAAGAGTGGACACCTCCAGACTTGCTTAAAGCTTTACAGTTATACCTCCAACTCTATGGTGCAGATGGCTTAGTAACCTCGAAAAGGCAGTTAGGTAACAGCAAACGGCATCCACAAATTAATCAGACCATTCAAACAGCTTCTCTGCCAAAACCTTTACTCAGAGTTATTGCCGCAATTTCTGGATTGATGGGTCAGTCGCTCATCGCTAAGCTTTTCCCTTATATGGGCGAAGTATCCGTCAGCGAATATTGGCAAACGATTGATGAACGTAACCGCTACCGTGCAGCTTTTATGGCAGCAATGGAAGCTAAACAATTGGATGCGATACTCTCTCCAGTTTGCGCTCTGCCAGCACTGACTCATGGCAGTAGTAATTATTTACTCCAAGATGCGACTTATACTATCCCGTACAATTTACTGGGTATGCCCGCAGGCGTGGTATCCGTCACGCGGGTGCGTCCGGGTGAAGAAAGCGATCGCTTACCTAGTACACAGTTAAGTGAGCAAACAGCTTCCAAAGTAGAACAAGGGAGTGTTGGATTACCTGTGGGTGTACAAGTTGCAGCGCGTCACTGGCGTGAAGATATTGTTTTAGCCGTGATGGCGGCAATAGAAGAACATTTCCAGTCGCAACCTGACTATCCGATTCATCCACCTGTTTAGGTTAGGCTGACATCTCCCTTGACCCCTATTTTCAAGAGAGATCGCAGTTATCGCTCTTGTGTCACTCCAGGAAAATAAAATAGTAGCCAATGGATGAAAGCCCTACTTAATGGACAATCTAGCGATCGCTTGCCTGATAGAAACTCATGTCATAGGCTCAAATGCTAAAACTAGCTTGCTGTAATGGTTTCAGCTTTCGCTCCGGTGAGAGTGATAAAAGAGCGATATATCCTCGATCCTTAGATGAATATTAGAAAAAATACTAGCCTGTTGGCTGCGATACTAAGTTGTTGGAGCAAAGAAATCACTAGAGTCAGACAAGTCAATTTCAAGAAGCCTTGAGTGTTGTCAACAGACATTGATTATCTACCGAGAGATTAAAGACCGTTAAAGTGAAGGGTCAGCATTGGGTAATTGGCGAAATGTTTACGCTTCCCTGGGCAACTCGGCCAAGGCGATTGAGTACCATCAGCAGTCGTTGACCATCGCCCGTAAAGTTCATGACTGCCAAAAATGGAGACCCAAACATGATTAAACTCCCTGGAATTAAAGTTTTAGCCCAAATTTACGAAAGTGCCAATTCCCTGGTCTACCGAGGAATTAGAGAACAAGATAACCAACCGCTGATCCTGAAAGTCCTCAAAGAAGACTATCCTACCCCTGCCGAACTTGTCCGTTACCAGCAGGAATATGAAATTACTCGCAGCTTTGAACTAGGGGGAGTTGTGAAGGCTCACGAGCTACGAAGACATAACAACACACTGGTAATGCTATTAGAGGATTTCGGTGGGCAATCTTTAGAAAGATTACTAGAAAAAAGACAGTTTACCTTATTAGAATTTCTCCAAAACGCCATTCAGATCGCTGAAACTCTGGGAAGAATTCATCAGTCAAACATTATCCATAAAGATATTAACCTGTCCAATATTGTTTTAAACCCTCAAACCGGAGAATTAAAAATTATTGACTTTGGCTTGTCCACAGTCTTGTCCAGGGAAAACACTGCCTTAAAAAGCCCTAATGTTTTAGAAGGAACGTTAGCTTATATTTCTCCCGAACAAACAGGCAGGATGAATCGAGCAATCGATTACCGCACTGATTTTTACTCGCTCGGAGTTACCTTTTATAAAATATTGACAAACCAATTGCCTTTTGATGCTATCGATGCAATGGAGTTGGTTCATTGTCATATTGCTAAACAACCCATCCCACCCCATATAATTAATCCCGAAATTCCTCTGGTCGTTTCAGAACTCGTGATGAAACTCCTGGCGAAAACAGCCGAGGAACGATACCAAAATGCTCTAGGCATTAGAGATGATTTGGTGATATGTCTAAGGCAACTAGAAACAGATGGGAAAATTGAAGATTTTGTTTTAGGTGAACAGGATATTTCTAATAAATTTCAAATCCCGCAAAAGCTCTATGGTAGGTCAACTCAAATTGAAACGTTACTCGCAGCTTTTGAGCGAATCACTCATGGTACTAGCCAACTTATGCTCGTTGCTGGATATTCCGGGATTGGTAAATCAGTATTAGTTCAAGAAATCTATAAACCAATTACTGAACGACGCGGTTATTACATTTCTGGTAAATTTGACCAGTTCCAGCGAAATATTCCTTACAGTGCTATCGTCAGTGCATTTCGAGAATTAGTTCGACAACTGCTAACTGAAACGTCTGAACAACTGCACCTATGGCGTGACAAACTCGTATCAGCATTAGGAGTAAACGGACAAATTATTATTGATGTTATCCCCGAAATCGAACTGATTATTGGCAAGCAACCAGCCGTCCTAGAGCTAGCAGCAAGTGAATCCCAAAATCGGTTTAACTTAGTCTTTCAAAACTTCATTCACGTCTTTTGTCAACAACAGCATCCCTTAGTTATCTTTCTAGATGACTTACAGTGGGCAGATATCGCTACTCTGAAATTAATGCAGCTAATGATGACCGATGTAGATACTTCGTATCTACTGCTGATTGGGGCATATCGGGATAATGAAGTTAGTGCAGCCCATCCCTTAAAAATAACCTTATCAGACATTCAAAAATCTGGAGCAACTGTAAATTCTATCTTGCTCTCGCCGTTAGATTTAACTTGTATCAATCAATTAATTGCTGATACGCTTAAGTGCGACGCTGAAAGGGCAAAGCCATTAGCCGAATTAGTGCTTGCCAAAACTCAGGGTAATCCGTTTTTCCTAAAAGAGTTTCTCCAGTCGCTTTATACAGAAAACCTATTAGATTTCGATTTTATCAGTAGCAGTTGGCAGTGGAATTTAGATCAAATTCAAGCACGAGGTATTACTGATAATGTCGTTGAGTTGATGACTCAAAAAATTCAAAAACTACCAGAACTGACGCAAGAAGTATTAAAAACGGCTGCTTGTATCGGTAACCAGTTTGATTTAAAAACTCTCTCAAGTGTAGGTGAAAAGCCGCAAAAAGAAACGGCTTCCGAGCTCTGGTCAGCCGTGCGAGAAGGTCTAATTGTTCCAGTGGGAGATGATTACAAATTTCTGCAAACAGACCGAAATGGGGATGAATTCAAGGTAGCTTACAGGTTTGTTCACGATCGCATCCAACAAGCCGCCTATTCTCTCATTCCCTCACACCGCAAGCAAGCCTACCATCTGCAAATCGGTAAACTGCTGCTGAATAGTACCCCACCCCGGCAGCAAGAGGAAAAAATCTTTGATATTGTCAATCAATTGAATTTCGGCAGCAACCTGCTCGAAAACCAGCAGAAACGAGATGAATTGGCAAAGTTAAACCTAATAGCTGGCAAGAAAGCAAAAGCCTCAGCCGCTTATCAACCCGCCCTTACCTACCTAACAGTCGGCTTAGATTTGTTGAACCCTTCTGAGTCCTCCCTTAGCAAGGGGAGCCAGTGCGTTGCGGGGGTCTCCCCCGTTGTAGCAACTGGCGTGGGAAGTGAAGGCGGGTCAAGTTGGCAGACGCAGTACGATACTACACTTGCTCTGTATGTAGAAGCCGCAGAAGCCGCCTATTTGTGCGGTCAATTCGATGAAATGGAGAGATTAGTTCCAGTCGTGCTGCAACAGGGCAAAGGACTACTGGATAAGGTGAAAGTTTATGAAGTTAAAATCTCTGCTTATCTAACGCAGAACAAGCCATTAGAAGCAGTCGATACTGGACTAACAGTTCTGAAGCTGTTGGGAGTAAGTTTGCCTAAAAAGCCCAGTAACTTAGATGTCTTACTCGGTTTGATGGGGACAAAGTTAGCCTTGCTAGGGAAACGAATTGAGGACTTAATCAACTTACCGGAAATGACTGCTCCTGAGCAGTTGGCAGCAATTCGTATTCTAGCGATTATAAGTTCTGCTTCCTATATAGCTGCCCCTAACCTATTACCGCTGGTTATTTTTAAAGGTATCAATATATCGGTCAAATACGGTAATGCTTCCTTCTCGGCAATGATGTATGCAGCTTATGGGTTGATTCTTTGCGGAGTATTAGAAGACATTGAATCAGGCTATAAATTCGGCAACCTAGCTTTAAGTCTATTAGAGCGGCTCAATGCTAGGAAAGTAAAAGCGAGAACAGTCGCTATTGTTAATTACTTTATTAGGCATTGGAAGGAGCATGGAAGGCAGACATTACAGCCTTTACTGCTCGCCTATTCGAGCGGACTAGAAACAGGAGATTTAGAATATGGGACATATTCCCTATTATGGAACTCCTACTATTCCTATTGCATGGGGCAGGAGTTAGCTGTTGTTGAGCGGGAGGCAGCCAAATACAGTGATACTATCCAAAAATTAAAGCAAGAGCGAAACTTTCATTACCTTAATCTAAATCGGCAGAGGGTTCTGAATTTGATGGGGCAATCGAAAAATCCCTGCCGTTTAATTGGTGCTGTTTATGACGAATCGAAAAGACTGCCCCTTGATCTTGAGGCGAATGATCAAACCCTACTTTTTCATACATATCTTGAAAAACTGACACTCTGTTACCTATTTGGAGAGTATGAGGAAGCGTTAGACAATGCGGCACTAGCGGAAAAATATATAGATAGTGCAGCCGGGATGTTGACGACTACGTTATTTTACTTTTACGATTCGCTTGCAAGAGTGGTCGTGTCTTCTTCTCCCTCAAAATTTCAGCAAAAACGCCTTTCTCGAAAGGTACAATCTAACCAGAAAAAACTTAAAAAATGGGCGCATCATGCCCCAATGAATCATTTACATAAATTTTATCTTGTAGAAGCAGAACGGCACCGAGTTCAAGGGTCAGAAGTTGTGGCAATGGACTATTACAAAAAAGCTATTGCTCTTGCTAAAGAACATGAATACATCAATGAAGAAGCACTAGCGCACGAACTCGCCGCTAAGTTTTATCTCGCTTTAGATCAAGATAAAATCGCGCAAGTCTATATGCAAGATGCCCGTTATTGCTATCTCCGCTGGGGTGCAACAGCTAAAGTTAACGATTTAGATACGCGCTATCCTCACTTATTACAAAGAAAGCCCTCGAACAGGGGAACACTTAGCACTAAGCTATCTACGCCGCCTACCACAACAGGAAGTAGCACTTCCTCTGAACTGGATTTGATCGCAATCATGAAAGCTTCGCAAACTCTATCTGAAGAAATTCTGCTAGATAAATTACTGGCAAAATTGATGCGGATTATTATTGAGAATGCCGGAGCGCAAACGGGCTTTTTGATTCTGGAAAAGAAGGGAAAATTGCTAATTGAAGCTGAAGGATCTGCGGATAAACATGGCGTGACTGTGTTGCAGTCCATCCCCGTCCAGTCTATATGGGAACCTGAGGATAAAGTTCTAATGTCTCACACAATTGTTAACTATGTGGCTCGCACGCAGGAAAGTGTAGTCTTAAATGATGCTGCTAATGACCCTAAATTTGCTCATTCTCCCTATATCAAAGTACATAAGCCTAAATCAATCTTGTGCTTCCCTCTCCAACATCAAGGTAAACTGGCAGGAATTATCTATTTAGAAAATAATCTAACCACAGAGGCTTTTACTCCCGATCGCGTAGAACTCTTAAATCTGCTTTCCTCTCAGGCAGCAATTTCCATTGAAAATGCCCGCCTCTACAATAATCTCACCGAACTCAACCAAGCTTTTGAGCGCTTTGTCCCCCGTCAATTCCTCCAATTCTTGAATAAAGAAAGTATTATTGATGTTAAAGTAGGCGACCAAGTTCAACAGGAAATGTCGGTACTATTTTCCGATATTCGCGAATTCACAACTTTATCGGAAAGTATGAACCCTCAAGACAATTTCACATTTATTAATTCCTATTTGTCTCACATGGAGCCAGCCATTATTGAAAACCAAGGATTTATTGATAAATATATTGGCGATGCAATTATGGCTCTATTTAGTGGCGAGGCAGATAATGCAGTGAAAGCAGGAATTGATATGCTGCGTCGTCTTACCGAATATAATCAACATCGCACCGCTTCTGGACACGTGCCGATTCAGATTGGCATTGGCATCAATACAGGTTCTTTAATACTCGGTACGGTTGGGGGAAAAAACCGGATGGATAGCACGGTAATTAGCGATGCAGTGAATTTAGCCTCGCGGATAGAAAGCTTGACTAAAAAATATGGGATTTCGCTGTTAATTAGTCACAAAACTTTCCAGTCTTTGCCAGATTCTAACCAGTATGCTATCCGTCTTATCGATCGCGTAAAAGTTAAGGGAAAATCAAAAGCGGTATCGATTTTTGAAGTTTTCGATGCCGATCCGCCTGAGACTTATGAGGGCAAGGTAGCCACGAGAACGCTATTTGAAGAAGCTTTGATACTCTACCATTGGCAAAAGCTTAGAGATGCTGAACAATTATTTGCTGAGTGCCTGCGCCGCAATCCTACAGATAAAGCAGCTCAAATTTATCAACAGCGCTGCACTCAACCCGATTAGGACTAGGCAAAAATAGAAGGTTGGTGCAACCTAGGGCAACTCTGAGTTGGAATTATTGATATGTATAGGTTTCAGCCTTTGTCTCTTTACTGATGAATGATACCCGTTTTCACCGCTTGTTATCGCTCTTTTGTCACTCTCGCCTGAGCGAAAGCTGAAACCCTTACACCAAGCTAGGTTTAGCATTTGAGCCTATGACATGAGTTTCTATCAGGCAAGCGATCGCTAGATTGTCCATTGAGTAGGGCTTTCATCCATTGGCTACTATTTTTATTTTCCTGGAGTGACACAAGAGCGATATATTAGAGCGATCGCTCTGTTCGGCTTTTGTTATGGAGGATTGACGCTGAATCTTGCGATCGCAGTGGGCATTATTCACACCCTAGAAGAAATTGCGATGACGTTAATCCTTCCTCAGTGGACTGATGATGTATTAAGTATCGTTCATACACTCTCGACTGCACCAATCTTACTGAAGAGAAGGCGATGCTGTGAAAGCCGCCGCTAGTTGATAGCACCTTGTACTATACTATCTGTGGTAAAAACATCCAGCCCATGATACTAGAGGTTGCCATCCTTGATGTTAAGCCCAGTAGGGTTAATGAGTTTGAAGCGGCTTTTAAAACAGCTTCAACCATCATTGCCTCCATGCCAGGGTATATTTCTCATGAACTCCAACGTTGCTTAGAAACCACGAACCGCTATATTCTACTTGTGCGCTGGCAGACGTTAGAAGATCACACCATTGGGTTTCGACAATCGCCAGAGTACCAACAGTGGCGTTCTTTGTTGCATCACTTCTATGACCCGTTCCCAACAGTAGAACACTATGAGGTCGTTGCTTTTCGCTAGCTATCTACCCGACGAATCGGAATTTGAATTTCACTGCGCTTGGCAGATTCGGGGACATAGGGAGCATCGTAGAAGAAGCGGCGAGGTGAACCGACGACAGTCCATTCTGGGTGCTGCGCTAACCACTCCCGTAAGCGCTCTATGTTCTTTTGGTAGCTGGAGTAATCGTAACTGCCTTTTAGCCCAAGGCTGACGACTGTCATGGGTGCGATATCTTCTACCTGAATGTTTTGTGCAATCTCAGACGGGTAGATGTCAGTGCTTCGGTAGAGGAATGAAACAAGTGCTTCACCCCGTTCATTGGATGCGCCCATCTCACTGGCTTCTAGGGTGTTAACTGGATAACGGGTTTCTACCGGAGCCGTCATGGAGATATTGTTAGAGCTGATGTGGCGATAGAGAGGGTCAAAAGCTCTATTAGCTGCCATTGAGAGTTCTCCTGAATAGCGAACTGTGGCAGAACGGTATGCGGGATATTGTTTGACTTCAATTTGCCCTTCTGGTGTTGGAGGTGGAAATCCTTCTGGCAAGGGAGCGGCGGTAGCACTGTAGGCGAAAAATGCGATCGCAACTACTACCAGGATTCCTACGGGGAATAATATGTTCTCTAGCTTCACAGGGAACCTCAGAAATTCATCCTATTCTCAGTCTGGCAGTTTTTCATGCGAGCAGGGTTTCACCTTCCTTGCACAGCGCAATCATGCGATCGCAATTTCCCCCCCACACAGTACCTATCTTACCTTTACCCATCAGCTCCGAACCTAAGGAATAGCGTGTCTATAACACGATCGTCCAAATCAATTAGCTTCAGCCATGCTAGCGTCAAGCATTTGCCACGTCATCTCCTGACCTGCCCGTAAGGGCACGAGTCCAGATTCAGTAAAGGGAACTTCATCGGGAACGCGCCAGGTCGTTCTGGTCAAGGTAATCTGTTCGGTATTGCGCGGGAGTTGATAAAAATCTGACCCATAGAAACTGGCGAAAGCTTCAAGTTTATCGAGTGCATCAACGCTCTCAAAAGCTTCTGCATATAACTCCATCGCGTGCAGAGCCGAATAGCAACCCGCACAGCCACAAGAACTTTCTTTGCCATTGCGGGGATGGGGGGCGCTATCGGTGCCAAGAAAAAACTTAGGATTACCAGAGGTTGCTGCTTGCAAAAGCGCCAAGCGATGCTCCTCGCGTTTCAGAATTGGCAGGCAATAGAAATGGGGGCGAATGCCACCTTGGAATAGAATATTGCGGTTAAATAATAGATGTTGTGGCGTAATCGTTGCAGCGATATTGTTGGCAGACAGGACATACTGCACAGCATCTGAGGTGGTAACGTGCTCAAGCACCACGCGCAGGTTGGGAAATCGCTGCTTGAGAGGGATCAAATGTCGCTCGATAAATACCTTCTCACGATCAAACATATCGACACTTTGATCGGTCACTTCCCCGTGCAGTAGTAAAGGCATGTCTACCTGCTGCATCGCTTCAAAGACGCGATCGCACTGACGAATGTCCGTCACCCCGAAGTCTGAATTGGTCGTTGCACCCGCTGGGTAATATTTGACCGCTTTGACAAACTGGGATTCTTTAGCCCGGATAATTTCTTCGGGGCTGGTGTTGTCGGTGAGGTAGAGCGTCATCAGTGGCTCAAACTGTTTGCCAGCCGGAATCGCCGCAAGGATGCGATCGCGATAGGCCGCAGCATCCGCTACCGAGCGTACTGGGGGCTTCAAGTTCGGCATGATGATAGCGCGGGCAAACTGACGCACCGTATGGGGCAGAACCGCTTTCAGCGCTGCACCGTCACGTAGATGTAGATGCCAGTCGTCGGGTCGGGCGATCGTAAGCTTTTGCATCTTTCAATTATAAAACTGCGAGTGCTTTAGCAAGGAAGACACAAGCTAACAACGCCCAGGCACACTGCCTACCAACAGATAATCGGTTTGATGCAGAGGTTACTTGCGGCAGGTGATGGTCACTGCTAGCCTACTTTTATACCCCACGCTAGAGCAGTAAGCCTTTACCTTCCTTTCGTAGCTATGAGCAACGACGCGATCGCACTTTATGAACCAATCAACCTTCTGAAGCAGGTTGACGAAGATATTTGGATCGTAGATGGTTCCATCGTGCAGATGGCAATGTATGGAGCAAAGGTGCCCTTCCCAACCCGAATGACGATTGTGCGACTGAGCACTGGTGACCTATGGTGCCATTCACCAACAGAATTGACTCCAGAACTGAAAGCTCAAATTGACTCCCTCGGTTCACTGCGCCACCTCATTTCGCCCAACAAAATCCATTACGCCTATATCAGTGCTTGGGCTAGCGCCTATCCAGAAGCTGTAGCATGGGCATCTCCAGGTGTTCGCGATCGTGCCGCGCAGCAGAAAATTGCAGTAGATTTTGATGCTGACTTGGAAGATGAAGCACCACGTGAGTGGGTAGCAGACCTAGACCAATTAATCTTTCGTGGCGGTCGATTTATGGAAGAAGTCGTCTTTTTCCACCGCAAGAGTGCCACTCTCATCCTTGCCGATCTCATCGAAAACTTTGAACTAAATAAAGTAAGTCAGCAGTTGCATTGGCTACTTAAATTAGGGGGTGTTGCCGATCCGGATGGAAAACTCCCATTGGATTTGCGAATGACATTTCTCGGGAAAAAGGAACAGGCACGTAGCTGCTTACAGCGAATACTTCAGTGGAACCCTGAAAAAGTTATCCTATCCCACGGTCGTTGGTATGAGAATAACGGTACTGCTGAGTTACGGCGTGCTTTTCGCTGGCTTGAATAACGTTTAGACGACAGCAAGCTAACACTTTAATGAAGCGGATAGTGTAAAGGCTCTCATGCTTAGTTTCACTTGTATCTACCGTCGCTCACTTTTGCCGTTAGCCAGCAAGCATTTAGGGTGTTATTGGACTAAATTGTCTAACTGAACGTATTGTAAAGGGCCAGGTTAAGCATTTCTAAAAGCATTTAATATCGCTTGCATTACTTTTCCTGAGCCTCTTGCTTAAAGCTTATTGTCCTTCAATTTATTGGGTTGCCTAAAACGATTTTTACTAGCAATACGCAGGAGCCGCAAGAATTTTGGACATTCAAAATGGTTAGGCGCAGTGCAGGCTGCCGCATGGCGGAGACCATCGCGCATTGCGGTCAGTTCTTTAATTTTTTTGTCTAACTCATCTGCCTTCGCTAAGAGCAGCGTTCTATTGATTTCAGGGACTTCAGGCGTAAACATTTCACGAATCTCATCGAGTGAGAAACCGGCGCTACGCCCCAAGGAAATCAAAGCGAGCCGTTCTATGACACTGGCATCAAAGAGCCTCCGTAAGCCATTTCTGCCGTTCGACTGGATCAGTCCTTTTTCCTCATAAAATCGTAGCGTTGAGGTCGGTAATCCAGAAGCCTTTGAGACCTCAGTGATATCCATGATTTTCTTGGTGCAACGACTGCTTGACTTCAAGTCAACTTGAAGTTGTATCGTATATTCAAACACAAATAAGCACAAGGCTGACGGAATTCAGTTTGTGGCAAGTGATGGATACCTTGAGCAATGAAGGCGTTGATATGGAAGCAAGTTTTTGGCAGCAAAAATGGGAAGCGGGAGATATTGGTTTTCACCAAAGTGAGGCAAACCCATTCCTCGTCGAACATTTTGAAAAATTAAATGTGGCGAAGGGCGGTTGTGTATTTCTACCGTTGTGTGGCAAGACGCGCGATCTTGCATGGTTGCTTAATTGTGGTCATCGAGTGGTTGGTGCAGAGTTAAGCGAACTCGCAATTAACGAATTGTTTAACGACCTGGGAGTCAAGCCAAAAATCTCCAGAGTTGGTAAATTAACCCACTACTCCGCCAAGGATATCGACATCTTTGTTGGCGATATTTTTGATGTGTCTGCTGAAGTTCTTGGGCCGGTTGACGCGGTATATGACCGCGCAGCGTTGGTTGCAATGCCTGAAAATAGGCGTCATCAATATACGTCACACTTGATGGAAATCACCCACGCGGCACCGCAGTTGCTGATTTCTTACGAATACAATCAACAACTCATGGATGGCCCTCCGTTCTCAGTCGGTGAAGCAGAAGTAAAACACCATTATGCGTCTGCTTATCAATTGAACTCTGTTGAAAGCAGGGAAATCACTGGTGGATTAAAGGGAAAAGTTGCAGCAATTGAGAGGATTTGGTTGCTCAAAAGATTCTAAAAAGTTAGGTTGATATGCTGAGTATTGAATGGATGTTGTTGTACATCTTGTTGGGTTTCTTTGTCGGTTTTATGGCAGGCTTACTGGGGGTTGGTGGCGGTGGAATACTCGTTCCCCTGCTAGTATCCATTTTTAGTAACCAGGGTATCAGTGCAGATAACGTCGTTCATTTGGCGTTAGGAACAACATTGGCTTGCACGATCATTTCTTCAATCGCAAGTATTCGCGCCCATGCTGCTCAGGGAACTGTATTGTGGAAGGTGGTTTACGGGATGGCACCCGGCATTGTGGTGGGTGCCTTTCTGATTACCCGCATCGCCGCCAAGGTCAACTCAGCTTACATCGCTATATTCTTTGCGCTGTTTATGGCTCTGGTCGCGGGTCAGATGTTTCTAAATTGGCAACCAAAAGCTAGCCGAAAGCCAGCTAAGTTACGTGGCTTATTGCTAGCGGGAACAGGCATTGGATCGATATCCGCTCTTGCTGCGGTGGGGGGTGGTTTTTTAACAATCACTTACCTCAGCTACCAGAATATGGAGATGAAAAAGGCGATTGGTACTTCATCTGCAATTGGATTTCCCATTGCGATCGCAGGTACTGTTGGGTACATGATGAGTGGCTGGTCTCAAACGTTGAGCCTTCCCTATACGATTGGCTTTATCTATGTGCCAGCTTTTTTGGTAATCGCGATCGCAAGTTCGATTGCGGCTCCCTATGGTGCTCGCTACTCTCATCGTTTACCTGAGACTCATTTGAAGAAGATATTCGCCGTTCTCTCGCTCATTCTGAGTATAAAGATGCTTTTCTCAGTTGTTTAGTGTTGACCTAAAAGTGTGTTCCTAATTAGTGGGCAGATGCTGTGACCGCCAGTAGGATGGGGACAGAGTGACCTGTTCATCGCTCCACCTAGCTCTAGACGCTGATGCATACCTACACGCTGTCGGGCACTGATTTGAGAGTTTCGCGAGTTGCCTATGGCTGCATGAATATTGGCGGCACTTGGGATGATACACCGCTTTCTACAGATGTGAGGGAAAGTGCATATCGGGTCATTAAGGCAGCTCTAGAAACGGACATTACCCTGTTTGACCATGCAGATATTTACACGCGGGGCAAGTCAGAGCAGGTGTTTGGTGATGTGCTCAAAGCCTCACCAGGTTTGCGTGAGCAAATTGTGCTTCAGTCGAAGTGCGGTATTCGTTTCGCGGGAGATCCTCAGCCAAGCGACCCCCAGCGCTACGACTTTAGCTATGAGCACATCGTCGCGTCAGTGGAAGGCAGTTTGCAAAGACTGCAAACCGACTACCTCGATATTCTGCTGCTGCATCGCCCTGATCCGCTGGTAGAAACCGAGGAAGTCGCGCGAGCCTTTGATGCGTTGCAGACATCGGGCAAGGTGCGCCACTTCGGGGTCAGTAATCATACAGCGGGGCAGATTGAGCTATTGCAAAAGAGCGTGGGGCAACCGCTGCTGATCAATCAGGTGGAGCTAAGCTTGCTGCACTCGTATTTGATTGATGAGGGCATTGTTGCAAACATGTCTGGCATCAGCTCGGCCTTGGCAACCGGAACGCTGGACTACTGCCGCAATCACAATATCTTGATACAGGCCTGGGCACCGCTAGCAGGGGGCAAGCTTTTCAAACCCAACGCAGAAGCCGATCCGGCGTTGAGCAAGACGGCTCAGCTCGTGAGTCAGTTGGCTGAAGCAAAGCAGACAAGTCGTGAGGCCATTGTTCTCGCTTGGCTATTGCGCCATCCTGCGGGCATTCAACCGATTGTGGGGGCAACTAAGCCAGAACGGATTGCAGCGTGCGCTTTAGCCGATGAAGTCGCTTTGACGCGGGAAGAGTGGTACTCGTTGTTTACAGCAGCGAGGGGTGGGCGGGTTCCCTAAACAGGGGTGGGGCCGATGCTCTCGATGGAAGTTGCGATCGCACGCTGAGCAGCGGAGCACTCCTTATGCTGCATGTCCGCCCTCTATTATGCAATGCCTATCTTCGCGACGACGGCGAGGCATAGGCGACCTTCTAATATTTGAGTTAATTTTGACCGCTTCACAAAATAATTTACAGTCTCAGGTGCCGCTTACTCAGTATTAGCACAACTCTCAGTATTATTTCAAATTGTAAGGATTTTTACTAAGTTTAGATAGTTTGTAGGCAGCTTAATTAAGCTGAAACATAACTGTTAACTTAAAACTATAAATGTTTGACTTTCATTCTCCTACAAAACAAGGCTCTCAGAGTCAAAAATCCTTATCTTCTCAAGCTAAAACGAAAAAATCACTTGCTCGTCGAACACTTATTCAAATTGCGTTTAGTGTTACGGCTGTTATTGTTGGCTCAACAGCGATTAGCTACTTTCAGATTGTTTCTACTCTCAAGTCGCAGACGTTAGACCAACTCAAGAGTCATGTAATAGAGCGAGGTCAACGAGAACAAAGTATCTTTTTAATGGCAGAAGATAACCATGCCATCTTTAAGGAGGAGTGGCTACGACGCTTGGAAAATACTGATAGCGAAGGCGTGAAAGCTCGCTTCGATCAGCTATTTGTGCGTTTTCCCGATGGGGCAACCCGCAATCGCCCCAACTTGTTCGATGGCAAACGGCAAGCAGGCGTGTTCATTGATAAGCCAGTTCTAATCAATGATGACATTCGCCGTCGCGTAGTAACGTCCTACGATTTAATCAATGCCTATGGTCCACCCTGGCATAATCGCTTTCCGGATCTCTACCTGAATATGCCAGAGAATATTGCTGTTATTTACTGGCCTGATTATCCAACATGGGCACAGGATGCCCCCGTTGGCTTTGACTTATCTAAGGAGGAATATGTGTGGGTTGGTGACCAGAAGCACAATCCAGCCAGAGAAACGGTTTGGTCGGGGGCTCAAATCGATGGGGTTGCTAAAATCTGGATTCTTTCTTGTGTAACGCCTATCTACTCTAATGACAGAATCATCGGTACTCTTGGACAGGATGTATTACTGAATGATTTATTTAAGCGAACGATCGAGGAGCACATTGAAGGCGGTTATAACCTAATTTTTCGAAAAGATGGTCGCCTGATTGCTCATCCGCAATTGATGGAGCAAATTCAGCAACAAAAAGGTGAGTTTAAAATTCTTGAATCAGGAGACACTCAGCTAAAACGTATTTTTGAGGCGGTCACAAATAAAGCAACCGATCAAGTCGTCATCGATAATCCGAACGAGAGCAATTACTTAGCTGTCACTACGCTACAGGGACCTGATTGGTACTTTGTTACCGTTTTACCCAAAGCAATTTTGGCTGAAAAAGCGATCTCGCTAGCTCGCTTTACGTTGTTTCTAGGCTTTGGCTCCCTCATGATTGTTGTAGCAATTGTGTTTTGGGTTTTACGTCGGCGCATTGCAACTCCTTTAGAAGAAATCACTGTTGCAACGAATCGAATTGCCAATGGAGAGTTTCAGGTGGTTCTTGATGACAGCAGCCAAGATGAGTTAGGTCGGTTAGCACAGGCATTCAACACAATGATCCGAGAGGTCGCCGCTAAAACGACAGAATTGGAGGCTAAAACGACAGAATTGGAGGCTAAAACGACAGAATTACAGAGAAACCTGGAGCAGCAGGCTATTTCGGTCAATCAGACGACTGCCACAATGGATGAGTTAAATACCTCTTCTCGGCAAGCGGCTGAACAAGCTGAAGCGGCTGCAACTGGAGCGCGCCAAGTTCTCATATTGATTGATGATCGTGAGCAAAAGAACGGTTCTGGAACTGCTTCTAGCTTAAAAGCGAAGGTCGAACAAATTGGAGAACAAATCTTACACTTTAGAGATCAAACGACTCAAATCAATGCGATTTCTAACTTAGTCAGTGATTTAGCTAACCAAACGAACATGTTGGCACTCAATGCGGCGGTCGAAGCAGTTCGGGCAGGCGAAAATGGTAGGGGCTTTGCTGTTGTGGCTGCTGAGATTCGAAAACTAGCGGATAGAAGCCGCAAATCGGCTGAACAGATTAGTGAACTGGTAGCCAGTATTCAAAAAGCGACGAAAGCTACTGTGGCAGTATCCGATGAAGGTCGTAAAACCGTGGAAGAGATCGTAGATGCAGTCAATACGATTACAGTGAATAGTCAGCAAATCTCTCTAACGGCTAAACAACAGTCGAGCGGAATTCAGCAAGTTGTCAGTGCGATGAATGCTTTGAGTCAAGCTGCAAACCGTGGATAGTCCCAATTAATCCCAATGGAGTGAGCATTTCCAGGCCAGTATTGAATCTGGTGAAGCTTTAGGGAGAACTCCGGTTGGAGAAGTTACTGTGGCGTATTTGCAGGTGAATAGCCCTGCTCAAGTAGTAGCACGACAACTATGGATTCGTTTGGGTTTGTTCCATAACTACGCGGTACAACAACGCCCATGCACCCGCCGAACATCAAAATTGATTAGTTGGAATCACAAAGTTATCTGTATCGGCTCAACTGTACCGTTATGCTGCTGAGTCTTCGGTAAAGAGGCAACCAAAGGGCTATCTGTCGATGTTCAGGATTGAATTATTTTGAGGTTTCGGTAGGGCGGCAGGTGAAGGGTATCTGCGGAGCGGTTTAGGCTTTATTGTGGTGCTCAGACCCTTTACCAACTTGATAGTGATAGGAGGACATCAACGTGACTGATGAACAACATTCCCTGCTGAAAGCATCAGACATCAATTCAATGGATGCGTTTGAGTTTCATCATCCGCTTAACCCCAATTCAGAAATTTATTTACGCTTCCTTGGGCGTGCTGTTGGTCTTAAACGCATTGGTGTAACGATTGCTCGTGTACCATCAGGCAAGGAATCCTTCATTTTCCACGCTCACCAAAATGAAGAAGAATGGGTTTACATTTTGTCGGGTCGAGGTATTGCGGAAATTGGAGATGTGGAGTATGAAGTCGAACCAGGAGACTTCATGGGCTTTGGGCTACCTCAACAGCCCCATCATCTTCGTAATCCATTCGATGAAGACCTTGTATATCTGATAGGTGGAGAAGCAGGACGCTTAGATGTTGGCGTTTTTCCTCGGCTTGGTAAACGAGTGATTAGGGATGATGAGTCCGCCTACATAGTTGATGAGTCAGCGCTTCAACTTTTTTGGAGCAGCAAGCAATCTACTGAGGATTGATATCTGTTGGAGCGATCGCGGCATAACAACCCTAGTGCAGCGGCCACTTGTGGAGTTAAATAAAGTGTTGGCAACCGCTGACCAAGAGCGTTAGGCTGAAATTTGTTCTAAGTACAGCTAGGGTTCATAGAAAAGACTTGAGGGATCACAAAATGCAAAGCCAGAATATAGATTTAATCCGAACCCTCTTTCAAAGCCGCTTAGCGACTCTTGAGCATCTCTTGAAGTCAGCTCAGACTCATTTTTGTGATGACGAGTCGTTTCTTCAAAAGCGCATTGCAGCTGATATGTTTCCCTTCGGTACACAGATTGCTTTCACCTGCAATCAACCACGCAACTTTGCTCTCTGGTGTGATGGCAAACCTGCGAATAATCTAGATCCAGACGTCATAGCTCTCACACAGGCATACGAACACATAGCAAACACTAAGGAACTTCTTTTGGGTGTTAACGCTGAAGATGCAAAGCTAGCTGAGGTGACGCGCATTAACTTGAGTCAGGACCTCTACGTCGAGTTATCTGGTAATGCCTACGTGAATGAATTTTTAATTCCAAACTTTTACTTCCATATGGTCACAGCTTACGATATTCTTCGCATGACTGGTGTACCAATTGGAAAACGAGATTACATGCTGCACTTGGTGCCATTAATCAGAAAGAATGAGGCCTAACTATTTAAATGCAGCGGACGGTCAAGAGTCACTCGCTCTAAATTCGGGATTATTGCCGCCGCTGATTTGAGCTGTTATGCTTCGGAACCAGCAGCGACGTACATCAAGAGGTTAAATCTACTCTGTATGCAACTCCACGCAATGCTGTGAACAGCCGTTGTGTATTCGATTTTCTGGGTGCTTTAGGTTATGCTAACGCTCGTACAATTGGGCACCAACAAGAACCCAATTGCAGATTTTTAAGCAGCTTTGGCATCAGGGCCTAAAACTGAGAGCGGCACTTCAACTTGACTTGAAACGCCGCTCTCATTTTCGTCTGTGGCTTTTACCCACGTTTAAAATTGCCGCATATTAGCGTAGCCTCGACCTCTGATCAGCTGATGATCGGTTGAATTTACGCTTAGAAACCCCTAGCAGAGCTTTTCGCTAAGACTGTGCGAAGGTCATAGCGATCGCGGTTCATCACCTTGTCCCACGCCGCCACAAAGTCATTGACAAACTTCTGCTGCGAGTCCACACATCCATAGACTTCCGCCAGGGCGCGGAGCTGAGAGTTTGAGCCGAAGATGAGGTCAACACGGGTAGCAGTCCACTTCAGGTCGCCTGTTTTGCGATCGCTCCCCTCGAACTCATACTCATCTTCAGAGGTCGCCTTCCACGTCGTACCCAGGTCGAGCAGGTTCACGAAGAAATCATTGGTCAGCGTTTCTGGGCGATGGGTGAAGACGCCGTGTTTAGACCCTCCAAAGTTTGCACCCAGGACGCGCAAGCCGCCCAAGAGAGCCGTCATCTGAGGGGCTGACAGGGACAGCAATTGCGCCCGATCCACCAGCAGCTCTTCGAGCGATTCGCTGTGTTTGCCGCTCGTGTAGTTGCGGAACCCGTCCGCCGTCGGCTCAAGTGGAGCGAAGGATTCTACATCCGTTTTCTCTTGCGATGCATCCGTGCGTCCCGGTGTAAAGGGAACCGTCACGTCGTGACCAGCGTTCTTCGCTGCTTGCTCAATGCCCGCGCAGCCGCCCAGAACGATCAAGTCAGCGATCGAAACCCGCTTCCCGCCAGACTGCGAGCTGTTGAACTCCTGTTGGATTCCCTCTAGGGTTTGCAGCACCGTTGCCAACTGGGCTGGCTGGTTGACTTCCCAATCCTTCTGCGGCGCAAGACGAATGCGCGCCCCATTCGCGCCACCGCGCATATCGGAGCAGCGGAAGGTCACTGCCGACGCCCAAGCGGTCGAAACCAGTTGGGAGACAGACAGCCCCGAAGCTAAAATCTTGGCTTTGAGAGCGGCGATGTCTTGCTCATCAATCAACTCATGGTCAACTGCGGGGATGGGATCTTGCCACAGGAACTCTTCCTGAGGAACCTCTGAACCGAGATAGCGCGATCGCGGTCCCATGTCGCGGTGGGTCAGCTTGAACCACGCCTTGGCGAACTGCTCTGCGAACTCATCCGGGTTATCGTGGTAGCGCTTCGCAATCTGGTTGTAGATGGGGTCCATCTTCATGGACATGTCCGCCGTGGTCATCATGGGGGCGTGCCGTTTTGACGGGTCGTGTGCGTCGGGCACCGTACCCGCACCAGCATCGCCCTTGGGCTTCCATTGCCACGCGCCAGCGGGACTCTTCGTCAGCTCCCAGTCATATTTGAACAGGGTTTCAAGATAGCTGTTGTCCCACTGCGTCGGCGTGGGGGTCCATGCGCCTTCGATACCGCTGGTGATCGCATCGACACCGACACCCGTGTTGAAGGCGTTCTTCCAGCCGAGGCCCTGATCGATAATGGTGGCACCCCCAGGATCGGCACCTACGTGCGTCGCCTCGCCCGCACCGTGACATTTGCCAAAGGTATGTCCACCAGCGGTGAGCGCGACCGTTTCTGCATCGTTCATCGCCATCCGAGCAAAGGTCTCGCGAATATCGCGCCCTGAGCCGATCGGATCGGGTTCGCCGTCTGGTCCTTCCGGGTTGACGTAGATTAGGCCCATCTGAACAGCGCCGAGGGGATTCAGGAGGACGCGATCGCCTTCGTAACGCTCATTGCCGAGCCAAGCTTTCTCAGAACCCCAGTAGATGTCTTCTTCTGGCTGCCAGACATCCACGCGCCCACCAGCAAAGCCTAACGTTTTGAAGCCCATCGATTCCAAGGCGCAATTGCCTGCGAAGATCATCAGGTCAGCCCACGAAATTTTCTTGCCGTATTTCTGCTTGATGGGCCAAAGCAACATGCGCGCCTTGTCGAGGTTGGCATTGTCAGGCCAACTGTTGAGCGGCTCAAACCGCTGGCTACCCGAACCCGCGCCGCCGCGACCGTCGCCAATCCGATATGTGCCGGCGCTGTGCCAAGCCATCCGGATGAAGAGCGGCCCATAATGACCGTAGTCGGCTGGCCACCAGTCCTGGGAGGTGGTCATCAGCTCGTAGATATCTGCCCTCAAGGCAGCTAAGTCAAGACTCTTGAATTCTTCAGCGTAGTTGAATTCCTCACCCATAGGATTGGCTTGGGGGGTGTGCTGGTGGAGGATGCTCAGATTCAAATAATTCGGCCACCAGTCTCGGTTCGACGGCATATGACGAGGCTGAGATTTCTGACCGCCGCCCGTAAATGGGCATCCGCTTCCGCTGCTCATACTATTTTCCTATCAAGATGTGTGGGTCGATTTTTTGATGTATTGCGGGTATTGCCAACAAATAGCACATAGTAATTACTGGAATAATCGATGAACAAATAATTGAAGAGAAATATAATCAACGTTATGATTTGAAACAATGAATTTGTGATTTGCAACAATTAGTTAATTACCAAATGATTTGAAACAATGAATTTGTGATTTGCAACAATTAGTTAATTACCAATAAACCAAGAGTGCGATAGCGTTAGCGAAGCGGGGTGTAGTCCAGCGCTGCTGCATTCGCCCTACAGCCCTCCCTTGCATCCTACAGCAGGCGTCACCGAAGCGTCGCGCAGATCGCAACTCTATTAGGTTTGTTAAGTTACTACCACAGCGTACTCATTGCGATCGCACTGATTGTTCATTATGGAATTGGATCAAACTTTGCCGTAGGTTGAGTTTCCTTCTGTCAACCCAACCTACGGCAAGGGGCGATCGCACTAGACGGACAAGAGTGTCAGTTATGATGCAAGTATTGCCTGCCACAGAGGAATATCTACCGTTACGATTAGTTGACGCCTAGATAAAGTGGAGCTAAGCGCTATGAAAGATACTGCCCAGATTACGGGTTTTCATGCTCATATCTACTTCGATACTTCCAGTCGTGATGCGGCGGCGCGTGTACGTGAAGGATTGGGCGCGTCTTTTGAAGTGCAACTCGGACGTTGGCATGACAAGCCCATTGGTCCACACCCAAAGGCGATGTATCAAGTTGCATTCTTACCAGAGCAATTTGGCAAGGTTGTCCCCTGGTTGATGCTCAATCGTGAGGGATTGGATATTCTCGTCCACCCCTCAACAGGCGATGATGTGGGAGACCACACCGATCGTTCTCTGTGGTTGGGAGAGAAGCTAGAGCTGAATATCGAGATCCTAAGGGCGATTGGAATCAGCTAATAATTAGACAGCTAGTGGCGATCGCAGTTGTCTATCTCCTCTAATAAGGGTGTTATGAGGCGATCGCACTCCCATTCACAAAGTGAAGGCTAGCCGCATTTTCACACCTCTCGCCCAGTTCGGTACCTAAACTGAGAGCGATCGCTCAGCATCTGATCGTGTACCAGAAGTTGGTTTCCGTAGGCAATTAGCTTGCTTCATTTGTGAGTTGTGACGGTACACTAAGCTATCTATTTTGTCTTCGAGCGACAGTAACTCCTCATAATATTCCTGGGTTTCATCCGGTCAATAATTGATTCTTTGCAACGTGCGATCGCTTCTACTAAAAAGGTACGCAGCTCAGCCGTTCGTAACAAACTTTCAAAAAATAGCTGTAGTGCCAGTAAATCTGGGAATACTTATATAGATTACCGAAAGGTACTAGGGAACCTGAAATTCATCCAAAATTAGGAGTTCCGCTCCCTCACCTAAAACTATTTGTCATCGCAGCAAGGAAACTTCCATCAAGATGAGTAAAATTACGCTTTCAGAGCGCGTGCGCTACGGGTTCGATAATTTCATGGCTAGAGGTACTGTTGCTCTGATTGGCGGATTAGCCTTGACCTCTCTAGCCTTTATCTTTTTAATGGGATTCTTGGTCAGCATCACCGGAGTTGCGCCGGAAGGAAGCGATCGCCTTCATCCTCTAGAAGCGATTTGGAGCGTTTTCATGCGGACTCTAGACTCAGGCGCAATGGGCGGCGATACAGGCTGGCTATTTCGGTTTGCGATGCTCTTTGTGACCTTTGGCGGTATCTTCATCATCAGTACCCTAATCGGCATTCTCAGTAGCGGCATCGATACGAAGCTAGAAGACTTACGGAAAGGACGTTCCCGTGTCGTTGAAACCGATCACATTGTAATTTTGGGTTGGTCGCTGCAAGTATTTACCCTCATCTCAGAACTCACCCTTGCTAATGCCAATCGACCCGGTACTTGCATTGTCATTCTCAGTGAAGAGGACAAAGTACAGATGGAAGATACCCTTTCTAATATCTTGGGTAAACGTTCCAAAATTCGCTTAGTTTGTCGCACGGGTAGTCCCAGCAATATTACTGACTTAGGGATGGTGAATGTCCAAACGGCACGCTCAATCGTGATTATAAGCTCATCCAATGCCCATGCTGATATTCAACTCGTTAAAACGCTGTTGGCGATTACCAGTATTCCACGCGGCGTACCCCAGCCTTATCACATCGTTGCTCAAGTTCAAGACCCCAAGAGTTCCGACGTTGTTAGTCTAATCGGACGCAACGACATAGAGGTTTTACTGACTAACGATCTCATCTCGCGGATCGTCGTGCAAACCTGTCGTCAATCAGGCTTATCAACGGTTTACATGGAGCTACTTGATTTTAGTGGGAATGAAATTTATATCAAAGCAGAACCAACTTTACAAGGAAAAACCTACGGCGATGCGCTTTTAGCCTACAACGATTCTGCGGTACTGGGAATTAAACACGCTGATGGGACGATCCAGCTTAATCCACCGATCGACAGGTCGTTACAACCCAACGAACAACTTGTTTTGATTAGCGAAGATGACAGTACCATTCATCTATCTCAACTATCTAATATCCCTATCGATCGTCAAGCGATTCAAGTTAAAGAGAAAAATGCGATCGCCGCCGCAGAAAACACCTTAATTTTGGGATGGAATGACCGCGTTTCTACCATTATTCAACTACTCGATCGTTACGTTGCTCCCGGCTCCACCGTTACAGTCGTTGCTGAGTTTCCAGAGGCTGAGGTCGTATCAACTGAATCGCTCAACTTACAACAACAGACTGTGCGGTATTCTCAGGGAAATCCTACCGAGCGTCAGGTATTAGAAAGCCTCGACTTAACTAAATACAACCATGTTCTCGTACTCTGCAATACTGACTTAGAACCAGAGCAAGCGGATGCTCAAATCTTGATTACATTGCTTTATCTGCGGGATATTGCCGATCGCTATAAGTGCAATTTTCAGGTTGTCACGGAAATTTTAGATTTGCGAAATCAAGCCTTGGCACAAGTAGCTCGCCCGGATGATTTTGTCATCAGCGAGCAAATTGTTAGTCGGCTGCTGGCTCAAGTTTCCGAACAGAAAAGCCTCAATGCTGTGTTTGCCGATCTCTTTAGTCCTGAAGGCTCAGAAATTTATCTTAAGCCTGTCGGTGAGTATGTTGCGCTCGATCATCCCGTTAATTTTTACACAGTTGTTGAAGCCGCCAAGCAACGTGGTGAATCGGCAATTGGCTATCGTTGCAAAGCGGATGCTAATAATTCAGGTAGAGCTTATGGGGTGACGATCAATCCCAAAAAAGATCGACTGATTACGTTTGCCCCGCAAGATACGATCGTTCTATTAGCGGAAAACTAAATTTTAGTTTCAATCTTTTTGTATTGATGTACGCGATCGCGATTGACTTTCTCAAAGATTCCGACCCTATCCTGGGACGACTCATTGACCAAATTGGTGCGTGTCAACTGAACCAGTACGAACTGGAGGGAGACTTGTTCTTTTGCCTATCCCGGTCAATTCTCCACCAACAGCTTTCCACTAAGGTGGCTAAAGTCATCCACCAAAGGTTTCTCCAGCTTTACCCAGACACTCTGTTTCCTTCAGCGCAAGATGTCCTCGACACGCCAGATGAAGTCCTTCGCGGCGTGGGGATTTCGCGCCCTAAAATCTCTTACATCAAAGATTTGGCACGTCACGCGCTTGATGGATTGCCCACGCTTGAGGAGTTGGAAGTCATGGATGATGAGGCGATTATCAAGAGTTTAACGCGGGTCAAAGGCGTCGGACGATGGACTGTGCAGATGCTCCTGATTTTCCGTCTCAAGCGGTGGGATGTTTTGCCTGTGGATGACTTGGGTGTACGTGCAGGTATTCGGAAACTCTACGATCTTGAGGCACTTCCCGATCCCAAGACTACAGAAAGTTTTGGAGAAAAGTGGAAGCCTTATTGCAGTATCGCTTCGTGGTACTTGTGGCGCAGTTTGGAACTAAAGCCAGTTTGATGACTTGGGTGTACGTGCAGGTATTCGGAAACTCTACAATCTTGAGGCACTTCCTGACCGCAAGACTACAGAACGTTTCGGACAAAAGTGGAAGCCTTATTGCAGTATTGCCTCATGGTATTTGTGGCGTAGTTTGGAACTAAAGCCAGTTTGAGGACTGCTGCGAAAAGGGGGGGAGATGTTTCCGACAGATCCCGACTTCTTTGTTGAAACCCTGATGCGCTGGATAAATTTGATTCAGAAGTCGGGGATCTTGGTTGATTGCTTCATGCCTCTCGTAGGCTAAGGGGCATACAATAAGGGTCAAACCTACTACAGGTTCGCGTCATTACAGATCGTGAGCCAGATTTGCTTCTATAGAGTTTAGATTGAAGGATAAGGGCAATCTGATATCTTTGAAAAGCAAGGAGAGCTTTGCAATGGCTATTTGGCGTCTTTATATAACTGGTCTTCAAGTTCTATGTACTGACAATGATGGATGGCCAGTTACGCAGGTTGTCAATTTAACTACAGATATCCAGGAGAACAACATTATTCGGCTTTATAGAACTGCACCAAGACGTGCTAAGGAGCAACTCCCTGATCTTTGCGATCTCGTTGTAAATCGTATTGAGCGGATAGACAAACAAACAGAAAAGGATTATGGATATCCTGAGTATGATCACATTGAACCTACTTACGAACTAAATTCGGATCAAATAAAATTTTTACAAGACTTAAAGAATGATATTTTAACGAAGCTTCTAAGAGATAGCGAACTAAAGAGTGTCGTTAACAGCTTTATGTCCTTTAGAGAAAAAATAACATTTATTTCTGAGGATATGGCATATATTCGTCACTACGATACAATAGTGCCTCATGAAGAAGCCATGAATATTGTCTCGGCACTTGAAAAATTTTACTCAAGAATAACTTCAACAGAACTTGAAATTTTAACACTAGAAAAAATCAAGCTGGCCCACAAGGAGATAAGTCTTGTTGGAATTTACAAATCGAATAGGATTTTGGATGTTAACAGTTTAATAGAGAAAAGAAATGTATATATTAAATCTAACTCTAATACAATAGGTAGCCTAGAAGTTAGCGAGGAGAAATTAAAGAATTTTCTCCAACTAAATCAGGAGACTGGTTTCGATTTGTTGTCTAAGCTTCTTAATTGGGCTATTCAATCTGAAGATGCTCCACAATTTATTGAAAGAATTGGAAATCTTGATATAGAAAAGCTACAAAAACTTAACGCCTCAATTGAAATAAGCAGTCTAAAAAATGTTTTGTCTGTTTGGGAAAATAATAAACAAAATTCCGAGGAAGAATTTTGGCAGTCTTACTTATCTGAAAATTCATTTGCCTTTTCACAAATTTTTTCTATTCCCATCATTGTCCTTAAAGACAAAGCCTATGTCGGGGGGAAAGGCATAGAAAATATTGGTGGAGGCATTCTAGATTATCTATATACCAACAAAATCACTAAAAATTTAGTATGTATTGAAATAAAAAATCCTCAAACCAAACTTTTAGCCTCTGAATATAGATCTGGCGTTTATAGTATATCCAAGGAAATATCTGGTGCCATTATCCAAGTTGCAAACTACAGAGACTCTCTCACCAAAGAATATTATGCACTTGTTAGAAAATCGAAACATGATTTTGAAGCCTTTAACCCACCCTGTATGGTGGTAGCAGGAAATATAGAAAAAGAACTTATAGATCCTGATAAAAGAAAATCATTCGAGTTATTCCGGAATGGGCTTAAAGATATTGAAATAATTACTTTTGACGAACTATTTACTAAGGTAAAAATGCTGATAGATCTTCTGGAGGGTAATACTCTGGGCTAACCCTTTAGAAGAGAGGCCATATCCGTGCGATCACCTTTGGTACGTTGTGCGCTCGCTTATACTAAAATTCAAACACCAGCATAGGTTGGAGTACCCCCATGTCCTTGGAAGAACTCCAAAAGCAGGTTCGCCAGTTGTCCGTGAGCGATCGCGTAACTTGGTTTTAGCTGTATGTAGGCTTTGGTGCAATCGCAATCTGCAATTGTTAACCGATCGCTCATCCTAAAATTCACTAGAACAATATTTCCCAGCTACTCGCAGCATAGCTGCCAAACTTTTCTCTACATCAGCATCCGTTGTTGCCCAAGACGAAACACTAATTCGCATCGCCGTCTGCCCTTGCCAAACCGTACTGCCACACCAACAAGTCCCCTCAGCTTGAATATCAGCAATCACCCGATGGGTCGTTTCTGCATCCCCAAAAGACACTAAGACTTGATTCAACACCACATCGTTGAGAACTTGGTATCCAGCAGCTTTTAACTCCTTGGCAAAGTGTCTGGCATGGCGACAGGTACGCTCAATTAAATCTGCCAAACCAGAACGACCCAATGATCGCAATGCTGCCCACACTTCAACACCACGCGCACGCCTCGATAATTCAGGAGTATAGTCTGACGGGTTGCGCTGCTCGCTAACGGTGGGTAAATACTCGGCAGTAATCGCCATTGCCGCTTGCAACGCCTTGGCATCGCGAACAAACGCCAACCCGCTGTCATACGGCACATTCAACCACTTGTGGGCATCGGTCGCCCAAGAATCTGCCTGTTCCATACCAGCGGTGAGGTGTGCCAGCGATGGGGCGGCGGCTGCCCAGAGTCCGAATGCGCCGTCTACATGCACCCAGGCTCCGACAACTTTTGCGCGATCGCAAATCTCTCCAACTGGATCGCACGCGCCTGTGTTCACATTTCCCACTTGGGTACAGATAATCGCAGGACGAGTCAGGGTGGGAATGGCATCCGGACGCATCCGCCCCTGTCCATCAACAGGCACTTTCACCACTCGGCTTCGACCTAATCCCAGCAATCCCAACGCTTTCAACAAGCTTGGGTGTGCTTCCTCGCTGACGGCAACCGTAATCGGTGGCGCACCAAACAACCCGTCTGCTTCTACATTCCAACCCTCTCGTTCGAGTACGGCGTGGCGGGCGGCGGCTAATGCGGTAAAGTTAGCAACAGTTGCTCCCGTGACGAAAGCACCACCACACTCGGCGGGGAGATGCAGTACGTCAAGGAGCCAGCGCAAAGCTACCTGTTCTAGTAAAGCTGTGGCTGTAGTGATGCGATAGAGTCCACAATTTTGATCCCACGCGGCAGCTAACCAGTTGGCTGCCAAGGCGGCAGGCAGGGAACCACCCGTGACAAATCCGAAGAAGCGAGAGCCTGCCTGTGCCATTGATGCGGGTGAGCCAAGTTCATCAAGCTGTTGCAAGACGAGTTCGGCATCGACAGACTGATTGGGGAGAGGTTCATCGAATTGGATGAGGTTAGCGATCGCTTCCGCCGTTGGCGCAACTTGACGAGCGTCTAAGCCTTCAAGATAGCGAATCGCATATTCAGTCGTTTTTTGCAAGAGTTTTCGCATATCCTCTTCCTTCCATGCACGGGGCTAAACAATCCCGCATAAGCGAGCATAGCGCTGATGGAATGATTTTTGGATGCAACAAGCTGCTGCCACGCCTCAGTAGGAATAAGCTCCTGTACCTAAGAAAGATAATTTTAAACAGGTAGGGCTGAACAGCGTTAAAACAAGTTTGAGGTAGTCTCTTAGAGAGGTTGTTCAGGTCGCGAGAGGGGTTCTTCAGGCAGTGGGATAAACTCGGTTTCGTTTGGAACCCGCTCAAACCGTCCGTTCTTCCAGTCCGCTTTCGCTTGCTCAATGCGATCGAGGCGGCTAGAGACAAAATTCCACCACTTGTGCCGCTCACCGACAGGTTCACCACCTACCACAATGCAACGAGCGTCAGCTTTCGCACTAATGCTCACAGTCTGATTGGGATTCAGTACAATCATTCGTTGTGGCTCCAACGGTTCGCCATCTATGCTCAGACCGTTTGTAACGCTATAGACGGCTTGCTCACTATAGTCCGGAGGCAGCGTGAACTGGGTTCCACTCGGCAGTTGTACATCAAGGTAAATCATCGGCGAGAACGTTTGAACGGGTGATGTGCGACCATACGCCTGCCCTGCAATCAGTGTGATTTCGACACCCCCATCTTGCCAAGCGGGGATGTCAGTCGCTGGGTAGTGACGAAACCAAGGTTCGGTCTCCTCATGTTCCGCAGGAAGTGCGAGCCACGTCTGGATGCCATGTAGCCGTCTTTCGCGACTCCGAACCGCATTGGGCGTTCGCTCCGAATGGACAATGCCACGACCCGCAGTCATCCAGTTGACTGCTCCGGGATGAATTTCTTGAACAACCTTGAGACTATCGCTATGGAGCAGCACCCCTTCAAACAAGTAAGTCAGTGTTGCTAAATTGATATGCGGATGCGGTCGCACATCCATCCCTTGACCCGGTGCAAAGGTAGCTGGACCGAGATGGTCGAAAAAGATGAATGGTCCAACCATCTGCCGAGTTGCGTGAGGCAAGATGCGCCTCGCCTCAAATCCACCTAAATCCTTAACTTCGGGTTCAAGAACATCACCAATGCTGTTGGACATAGCAAAGATTACCCCGTAATTCTGACTAAAGCCTGATTAATTTTTTAATCTTAGAGCTATATCAGCTTCTTCCTTCTGATTAGGGATACAGATTGTTGATTGCATCTTCTCTACAGCCTGGAGCTACTTACCTCAAATGGGTTATGCCACGCTATTACTAGGAGTTAGATGGCACAGATAACTTTGGTATTCTGAAGTCATTCAAAGCAGTTTTAAAGTGATGACTCAGGTTGTAATTGTCGGGGCAGGACCTGCTGGTGCAACGCTTGCACTGCTTCTCGTCAAACGTGGCATCGCCGTCAAACTGATTGAATCCTCCCGTAACTTCCGGAGAGTTTTTCGCGGTGAGGGACTGATGCCCAGTGGGCTAGATGCTCTAGAGCAGATGGGATTGTCGTCTGTGCTAGAGAGCATCCCTCATCGACCTTTAGATGCTTGGGAAGTTCTGATTGAGAATCGGTTTCTGTTTCGAGTTGATGAGCCAATCGAACCGGGTGGTAAGCCCTGCACCCTCGTTTCACAGCCAGCTTTCCTGGAAGCAGTAATTGACAAGGCAAACACTTATCCCAATTTTGAGTTTATCCCCGGCAGTCCTGTGCAAGATTTGCTGTGGAGCGATCGCCGAGTTTCGGGCGTGAAGCTGGGTGACGAGCGCTCTATTTCTGCGAATCTAGTTATAGGGGCAGATGGTCGCAATTCTGTTGTTCGGCAGCGAGCCAACTTACCTCTAGAGCAAGAGTCCGGAAGCTTTGATATTCTTTGGTTTAAATTGGCAGATAGTCCGCGCTTTGAATCCGAGAACGTATTTTATTCGATTGTGCGCGATCGCAATGCATTTGGGCTGTTTCGCTCTTCCGAGGGGAATCTTCAGATAGGCTGGGCACTTCATGAAGATGCCCCAATGGACTGGAAGCAAGCCGATTGGCCTGATATTTTGGCAGAAGCATCGCCCCCGTGGTTAGCCGAGCATATCCGGACTCATGCGGAAAGTATTGAGCGTCCTGTTCTGTTATCCGTTGTCGTCGGGCGTTGTCCGCGTTGGTATGCACCAGGATTACTGCTGTTGGGCGATGCTGTTCACCCAATGTCACCGATTCGCGCCCAAGGCATCAATATGGCTTTGCGGGATGCGATCGTTGCAGCAAATCATCTGGTTCCCCCGTTGCGTCAAGGGGCAACAGATACGGCAATTGATGCCGCCTTGCCACATATTCAAGCTGAGCGGGAGCCAGAGATTATTCGAGCGCAGCAGCTTCAAAGTCAGGAAGCTGCTCAGGCTGAGCTACTGCGTAAAAGCGCACTGCTGCGATGGGCGGTGAGTCAGCTAGCACCCCTGCTGGGCAAGGGCGTGCGCCACTCTTGGTTGCAAAGGCAGCGCCAGTTGCGCCAAGGGGTAACGCAGATACAGTTAACGGTGTGAACTAGGGGGTAAACTCCTGTCGTCATGTTTGCAATACCAGTAGAGCCGTTACAGGTAATAACAAGATGAGGAAAATACTATACATACTCATTGGTCCAAAAGGCTCAGGAAAAACCTATATTGGAAGTCAAGTCAATAAAAATACAGACATAAAGTTCTTAAGAGTAGAGCCGATCTGGCTGAAATTAGCGCCGGGTGAAAATGGTTGGGAAACAGTTGAGAAGGAAATCGATAAGGAGTTTCAGCAGCATAGTAAGGTGATGATTGAAAGTTTAGGGGCAGGAGACGGATTCAATCAGATGCATTCGTCATTAAGAAATAAATACGAAGTCAAGTTAATAAAAGTCTATGCTGATTTAGAAGAGTGTTTGAGAAGAGTGAGAAACAGAGACAATTCAGAACACATACTCGTATCAGATGAGAAAGTAGAAGAATACAATAAGATAGCAGCAAGCATTAACCCTCAATGGGATGCGGTTATTGATAATAATAGTCCGGCTACTGATGAAGATATTCTTAGGGTCATTGAATCTATATAAGCAGCTTCTAACATTGGCATCAGCGGTGAAGGCATCTGTGCCGACGCATCAATCAAGTTGCGCTTCGCTCTTCTCGCTTCGCTATCGCCTAATTTCAGGCCGCATAGTATCCCAGCAGGGAATGAGAGCAAGAGGTCTATTGTATCAAGACAGTCCAGCCTTAAACTCATCTATGAGAAAGTCAATAAAGCATTTAATCTTCGCTGACTGAAAGCGTCCTCGACGGTAAACGACCTGAATCGGTATTGGGTCAGGTTCGTATTCTGCAAGGATGACTTTGACCGATTGATTTCGGAGTTCATCAGTAAACGCCCATATGGGGGAGGTGCCAATGCCAATGTTTGCCAACACGGCTTCACGTAGCGCCATCGAGTTATTGACTTGCAGATTTCCACTTACCGTTACCGTTGTGCCTCGAAAATGCCATTCATTACCTGTAGACTGCCTGGTATAAACAATGCAGTTGTGCTGCAAAAGGTCTGCTGGTAATTGCGGCTCACCAAACTTCTCCAAATAGGCTGCTGACGCGACGGCGACAAATCGGTATGTGCCGAGCGGCTGTGAGATTAAGTTGAGATCGACAAACTTGCCAATTCTGATCGCTAGATCGATGCCCTCTCCGACTAAATCGACAAAGTGGTCAGACATCGTTAGGTCAATCTTGATATTTGGATAGCGATCGAGAAATCGTTTCAGGCGAGGGAGTACCTGCATCTGCCCAAACGCAACCGAGCAATTGAGCCGTAATAGTCCAGACGGGTTCTGCCGTTTTCCCACACTAGATTCGGCTTCGGAGAGTGCTTCGAGAACGGATTGGCAACGCTCATAAAAGCGCATTCCCTCATCGGTCAAACTCACTTGGCGTGTCGATCGCAGCAGTAATTGCACGTCCAGATAGTCTTCCAGTGCAGCAATCTGTTTGCTAATCGTGGGTTGAGTAGTACCCATCTCTCTAGCGACGGCGGAGAAACTGCCTGTTTCCACTGTTCGCACAAAACTCTTGATGCAGGCGATCAGGTCTGACATGGGGATTGATTCTCAAACGGAATAAATCATATTCCATTTTGCAGTCTTCTCAAACCCGAAGGAATGAAACATGATTAATGTTGTGAGCCAAATCAAGTTTCTCACCTGACAACTCTGAGCTAACCAATAGAACAAAAATCATGATTACAGCAACAGACCTGAAAGCCAACTTTGAAGACATCAAGACCCTGGTTTTACAAGGGAAAGCGATGGAAGCCTTTGAGAAATACTATGGAGAGGATGTAGTGATGCAGGAAAATGAAACGCCTGCCACTGTGGGGAAAGCAGCGAATCGCGCTAGAGAACTGGACTTCTTTTCTAAAGTGACTAAATTTCGGGCAGCAGAACTGAAAGCGGTTGCTTATGGCGAAGATGTGATTATTTCTGAGTGGTTTGTCGATTACACTCATTCTGAATGGGGCAAAGTTACGCACGATCAAGTCTCTGTGCAGAGATGGAAAAATGGCAAAGTAATCCACGAGCGTTTCTATTACGCCGCCTAAACTGCCTCAACGATTTTGATGAATCCGACAACTTGCTAACACTCACGAAAACGCTCCGCAGCCTCAATAACCAGTTGGCGGGCTTGCTCCGGTCCAAAGCGACCTTGAGGCTCAAACGTTTTGCCCTTAGCCGCGTTGTACGACACGAAAAAGTGTTCAATCTCGTGGATGAGGTTCTGATTCAGGTCGTCGAGCGTTTTCACGTCATGCTGGTTGCGGGAGTTGGCGGCAACAGCGAGCAAGCGGTCATTGCGTGCGGTTTTCCCCTCCTCGGTTTGAAAAGCGCCAAAGCCGCCAATGAGCCGCGATGGGACAAGGCAGCCGACGAAGGCAGGCTCCTCCATCAATACCAGCACGTCGATAGCGTCGCCGTCGTCGGCTAGAGTCGAGGGCACGAAACCGAAGTCGTATGGGAAAAATGCGCCTGCTGCCAGTACGCCGCCCAACTTGTACAACCCGTACTTCTTGTCCCACTCAAATTTGTTACGGCTGCCCTTGGGCGTGTCAATGATGACGTTGAGCGTTTCGGCATCATCTGAGTCAAACGGAGGGAGGTGGAGAGGGTCGGTTGCCATAGTTTACTAGCACGTATCTATTTCTTGCTAGCGATAGCGTTAGCGAAGCGAGGCGTAAGCCTAGCGCTGCTGCGTACTCCGTTGGAGAAGCCGAAGGCTAGCGCAGGTCGCACTCATCCTATCCCGATCGATCATCTAGTTTTATCGAGCGTAGGACATAGAGTTCGACTTTGATAAAAGTAGTGGTGTTTTTTCAGGAAAATGGCAAACCTTTTACCTCGGAAACGTTCTGTGGTCTTTTTAAGCAAGTAGCTTACTGCTTGACTGGGAAAGCTTGTAACCCCCAATTGATTCGGGATATGGCGATCGCTCACCTGATGAGTTCTAGGACGAGTTCGGCAGATTCTAGAGGGACTAGTTAGCTAATGCCTGGGATAGCTCTGGAAGAGTAGGGGCTTCGTCGGAAGATTCTAGATGGACTGGTGTATTGTCGGTAGACTACAGCGATCGCGCTACTATGCACTCAAGTATCCACAACCCACTCTACCTGATGGGCTTCAGTAAGGTCTGGAACTTCTAAGCGATCGCGCATTCGCTGAATCACCGCTTCCGGCACATTAGCAGCGCGAGAATGATTGCGCCGCAGCAATTCTTCCCAAGACACTTCTAGGTAGACAATGCGAATCCGTGCCTGGTAAGCCGAAAATAGATTAATTAACGACGAACGCAGTTGCCGAGAGAGATTTGTCGCATTCCAAACAAACGATTTTTCGGCTCTCATGCATTCTTTAGCGATCGCCCTGGCTCGCTCGCCTACAGCACCTTGGTCATCTTTAGGAGAGATGCTCATCGCTTGTCGCAGTTCATCCAGAGAGATTACTGTCCAGTCTGGAAGGTACTCCCGAATCCAATAGTCTTTGCCAGCACCCGGTAATCCTGACATCAGGACAACGTCGAATCGAGTGTCATCAAAGGCAGCATAGTTTGGATCGCGATTGTCTTTTTGGAAATAGACAAATCGACTGTGATCTGAAGGAAACGGTCGGGGATAAAATAAGCAATTATTCTCTTGACAAAATTCCCGAAAGAACTGGACGCGCTCCAGCAGTTCTAGCTGGTCGTCACACTCGCGACCCCGAACATCAGCTTCCGCTAGCAGTGCCAGCAGGTCGCAGCGAATCACTTGACTGGCTTTAATGACAGCGCGTTGCGGGTTGGGTTTGTCCCAAAACCAGAGGGGAAGACTGCCATGCTGCACCAGCGAGACAATCGCCTCCCGTTGATGAAATGGCACGTTGAGCGACCAGAGGATTTGCCGCGCCATCTTTGCCCCTTGGCGGACATGACCCTTGGAGGTGATGCTGCCATCCGCTTCAATTTCAGTTGCAGCAGGTTTTGCCACATCATGCAGTAGGGCAGCCGCAAACAGAAGCGATCGCTCGATGGGTGGTAACTCCCGCCAAGCTGGTAAGCTAATAATTCCTTGCGACGTTGAGTACTGAGAAACTGCTGCTGTTCAACGTCTAGCACATCAAATTCCAAGAAATAATGGGGTAAGGAGTCGTAAAAGACGGTGTGTTTGGCATAGAACCATTCGCCATAGAGTATGTAGCGCTCGCCCAGCACCTCCCAGAACGTTCCTGCATGCCTGTACGCCCATTGTTTGAACAAGTTAAAGTGCTTTTCTCGCTCTCCTCCAGTTAAATAATGTCCCCGGCTTCGCAACAGAATTTGCCCATCAGAACTAAAACTTATGGCAGCATTGGCTCCATCGACTTTTTCTTCGACTGCTACATATTGAGACGCGATCGCGCTGAAAGGTACGCTATCCAAATCTTCATCCCCTGGTTGGAGCCGGGAACCTTCAATATGAGGAGTGCGAGGGTATTTGTACATTAAATATCCCTCACTCGCCTTTCTAGGGGGAGCGTGTGAGACAAGGGTGAGGTGAATAGCAGGCGCGATTGCACTGACGGAGCGAGTTGGAATAAAAATGATAGATCCAACTGCCTCTGGGAAAGGATTTAGATGAAGGCGATCGCTAATAATAATGTTTGATAGAGCGTAGTCCGTAATTCTACTTAGGATATCCTGACGCTTCAGCTTTGCTAATACAATACTTTAAGATTACTGATTGAATGATTCCTGTTAACAATCAATTTTTCAGTAGATATAAATACCTGTAAACTATTAATCGTTCATTCCATTACCAGGCTAAGCGATCGGATAGCTAACTTATTATTCAAACTTATGAAATTGCATTTCATCCCTAGAGGTTGGTGGCGATCGCTCAAGAATCTCTTGTTACTGTTTCTGGCATCATTCATCACAGTATTGCTGGCTGGCAACCCCATCTCTGCGATCGCGCAAAGCCCAATGCCAGAACCAGAAGCAATCGAGCAAAGCCCAATCCCAGAAGCCACCCCTCAGAAACGTTTTCAGGAAATTCGCGGCGTTTGGATGACTAACAATGACAATAAAATTCTCAGAGATCGCCCCAAACTGCAAAATGCTGTAAGTCAACTGGCGCAGTTAAATTTCAACACCATCTATCCTGTAGTGTGGAATTCTGGCTATACGCTCTACGAGAGCGCCATAGCAGAACGGGAAGGCATTCAATCTTCTGTCAGCAAAGGTCTACAGGGACAAGATATCATCGCTGACCTGATTTCCCAAGCCCATCGCCAAGGCTTGCTAGTGATTCCCTGGTTTGAGTTCGGTTTCATGGCTCCCCCGCTATCGGAATTGACATCAAATCATCCGAATTGGATTACGCAACGGCGGGATGGTAGCCAAACTTGGATTGGCGCTGCGGGTGAGGTTGTGTGGCTTAATCCCTTCCATCCAGAGGTGCAGCAATTTATCACCGATCTGGTGCTGGAAGTCGTCACTAAATATGATGCCGATGGTATTCAGTTTGACGATCACACCAGTTTGCCCAATGAATTTGGCTACGATCGCTACACGCTTGCCTTGTACAAACAGGAAACCAAGAAAGATGCGCCTTCCAATCCCAAAGATCCTGCATGGGTGCGCTGGCGTGCAGATAAAATTACGGCATTCATGACACAACTCAATAAAGCTGTAAAAGAGAGAAAAACCAACGCAATTTTATCCGTTGCTCCTAATCCCTACGTCACTGCTTACAATACTTATCTGCAAGATTGGTTGAATTGGGTGCGAAAAGATATTGTGGACGAGTTAATTGTGCAAGTTTATCGTCCCAATCTGCAAAGTTTTCTCGACCAGCTGACCCGCCCGGAAATTCAAGAAGTGCAACAAAAAATTCCAACTGGAGTTGGTGTTCTCACAGGGTTACGAAATAAGCCAGTTTCGATGCGGCTGATTCAATCTAAAGTACGGGCAGCTCGCGATCGGGGCTTGGGTGTAACTTTCTTCTATTATGAAAGCCTTTGGGACGATGCACCAGAACCCAGAGCGGAACGGCAATCTAATTTTCAAAGTCTCTTCAATTTCCCGGCTTCCCGCTTTGCAATTAGATAAACTGGCAATCTTTTAAGCAAGCGATAGCTTCGCTTGCGCCAAGGGCGAACGCGCGCTTCTCCTCTATGTAGTAAAAATTCATCTATCCGAGCGATCGCTTGCTTCATTCACGCAAGCGATCGTTTTTTGCTGTCAACGTATCAATAAAACTGATTACTTAAATTGCTTATTCTTATGAATTAGAGGTTTCATTTTGAACGAGGAAAAGATAATGTTAAGGGTAATGTTAAGATTCCATGACATTTGTTAACCTGGGAGAATGTTTTTCATGTTAGATGAGGTTTTTTGCCATCCTTCTGCTTGTATGAAAGCGAATTATGGCATCTATACCTTCTTTCCCTAGATTGAATAACAGCATTTAAGTTTGCTATAGCAATACGGTTTAATTGCAGAATTTAGATATTTATCTGGTCATAGCTTGCAAATCCCTATAAAAATTTGCAAGCTGAGCAGAGCGATTTTTCATGACCAATTTTTCTGATTTTACTATCTGATATAAAGTAAAAAAACGATGAGAAGTTATCTGCCTAAAGGGCGAAATTATCGCACCATTCTGCCTCAATTAAATTACAAAAGCATTCGGTTGAGAGTAGACAATTACTGTTTAAAAATACGCGGTAGTAAACGTGCAATTCCTTTAGATAGACCCCATCATAGACATATTTTGTGGAGTTCCCTGGGTAGTTTTATCGGCATTGCAGCCACAGCTTATTTATCAGTAAAAACTGGCGCTCCTCTACTAATGGCTCCGTTTGGTGCTACCAGCGTCTTGATTTTTGGCGTACCTGATAGTCCCTTGGCACAACCGCGTAATGTGATTGGTGGTAATTTTATCGCGGCTCTCGTTAGCTTGACGATTTTGCATCTTTTCGGTACAGAACCCTGGGCAATGGGAATGGCTGTAGCAACAGCGATTGGCATGATGCAGTTCACTGGAACGTTGCATCCACCTTCGGGTGCTGTTGCATTAGTCGTCATGATGACGAAGGCACCGTGGCAGTTTCTGCTAACCCCGGCACTTGAAGGTTCGATTATTTTAGTACTCTGTGCAGTCGTTTTTAACAATCTTGCTCAAGACAGGACGTATCCTAAATACTGGTTTTGAGCTGTCTGAATCTCCACATCAGTAGTGGTAGAAAGGGAGGGTTAACGAAGGAGTGTGGATTGATTAACCTCCCATTTTTTTCATAGGGATATAGCACAGAAAAAGCCCCCGCTGTTTGACCATGAGATAGCCTTCCCTAAGAAGGATCGTCTATAAATCAGCGCCGTCCCTCTGGTAGAGGATATAGATGAAGGCGATCGCTAATATTTGTAGTGGGTTGTGGAAAGTCTGGGTTAGCTGAAATAGCACCTTACTTACTTCTGCTGGGTTGAGTAGTTTGGAGACTTGAAGCTATGCGCTGGGAATTCGGTCGTAAAAGCAGCAACGTTGAGGACAGACGCGGGGGTGGGGTTTCTGGGCCTGTGGTAGGGGGCGGGATTGGGACAATCCTTCTGGCGGTCATTGTTGCTCTCTTGGGGGGCGATCCCGGTGCAGTGTTGCAACAAGGACAAGAACCAGCGCCAAGCGATCGCACTTCTTCCCAGTCTCCTCAAACACAATCATCTGCTGCGAACGATCGCATGGCTGATTTCGTTTCGGTTGTCTTGGCGGATACAGAAGATACATGGGGTACCCTGTTTCGCCAAAACGGAGAAAACTATGTCGAGCCTAAGTTAGTTCTCTTCTCAAATTCGGTACAGTCGGCTTGTGGTTCTGCAAGTTCTGCCGTTGGGCCGTTTTATTGCCCCGCCGATCAAAAAGTCTATATTGACTTAACTTTCTATCAGGATTTGAAGTATAAGCTCAACGCACCCGGAGACTTTGCCCAGGCGTATGTAATTGCTCACGAGGTTGGGCATCATGTGCAGAATTTAATGGGAATTTCGAGTAAAGTTCGGACATTACAGCGTCAAGCTAGTCGCGCTGAGGCGAATCAACTTTCAGTCCGGTTGGAGTTACAAGCAGACTGTTTTGCTGGCATCTGGGCGCATCATGCGAATCGTTCCCGGCAAATTCTGGAGGAAGGCGACGTTGAAGAGGCGCTGAATGCTGCTAGCAGTATTGGCGATGATCGCTTGCAGAGTCAGTCCAAAGGGCATGTTGTCCCGGATTCTTTTACTCACGGTAGTTCAGCGCAGCGAGTCCGCTGGTTCAAGCGGGGGATTCAGACAGGGGAACCGGCACAATGCAACACCTTTGCAGCAGCAAATCCCTAACAAAATAGGGTGTTGGAACTTTAGTAGGAAGCGATCGCAATCTCCAAAGCGCGATTGCTTTTTATTCATGGTTGCGATCGCGCTGTGGAGCTTATCGATGGCAAAGACGATAAAATTCTGTCATAGCGGCAACGATACCGAACTCAAGGTGATGACAACAGCGATTCCTTCATCCCTTACCCTCGAAGAATTCCTAAAACTGCCAGAAACTAAACCTGCCAGTGAATTTATTGGCGGTCGAATTCACCAAAAACCGATGCCTCAAGGCAAACACTCTCGCCTACAACTTAAATTTTGTGATGCTGTCAATGCAGTTGCAGAAACTCCACGAATTGCCTTAGCGTTTCCAGAATTACGCTGTACATTTGGTGGGCGCTCGATTGTTCCAGATGCTTCTGTAGTCCTTTGGGAACGAATTCCTTTTGAAGCGGATGGCGAAGTACCGAATGCTTTTGAAATTTACCCGGATTGGACGATAGAAATTCTCTCACCCGAACAGAGAGCTACTAAAGTCATTAGTAACATTTTGCACTGCCTTAAATATGGCACTCAGTTAGGATGGTTAATCGATCCAGATGAGCGGTTAATTTTGGCATTTATTCCAGGACAGGAACCTGTCGAGTTAGCAGGAAGCGATCGCCTACCAATCCCAAAATTCCTCGCTTTGGATTTAACCGTTGATCGAGTCTTTGGATGGCTTAGAGTTGGTTGATTGGTACTGAACTCTGCATCATACTCAATTGACACTATACATAAGCGCGATCGCTTCCGGCACGTTACGCGATCCCAATCGGGTGATGCTGAAACCAACAGATACCATAATATTGAAGAGCTATGCGCCGTCTACTTTGAAAGATTAGGTTCCACAACATTTGGGAAATTTTGAAAATTGCGCCGCACCCAGTCCATACCCACTTCATTATTGAGTTTAATTTTCTGAGGCGTATTCGGATAAATTTTACCCAAAATATCAGCATCTTGATCAACTACCACCTTGCCAAACTTGAGATATGTCCTGCCAAATAGCTTAAAGGCAGGGTGCTTAGCTTGACCAAATAGCAAAATGTAAGTCCTTGTGCGGTTCTCGGCTTCTGGGATAAAGATGTGACACTGGACTACTTTACCTAATGGCATTTCACCATGAAAAATCACCAGAGATGGGAAGTAGTTTTCCAGGTGGGCTTTGATGCTTGTCGGGAGTAGGAATAAATCGAGTTTTCTCAGCTTTTCTGCCAAGCTGTAAGGGGCGGTGGGCATATCATAAAAGGCATGGGAATGATACCCATTGTCAATGAATTGATGAAATTCCACATTGGTAACTCGGAATAATTCCTGGTGAGTACCGTTTTGGTGATTATAGTCGTGCATATTCAGCAACATAGTCAGCAAATCGGTCTCTACACTTGTATCTGCGGTATGCCCGACAAAGTAGTAGGTATCTGCAATGTCATTCAGGACTGCGGGAATCGGCACTTTTGGCTCGTATCCGCCGTAAGACCAGATGAAATCTCCTTGAATTGTTAACTCTAACGGTTTCAGTTGAGGCAACGTTTTCTTTTCCGTTCCCGGCAAAACGGTGCATCCTTCTGAATCAAACGGCAAGGCATGAAACGGGCAGACGACAGTACTCGTACCATCCGTGTGTGCTTCGCACCATCCTTCTGACAACATTGCTCCCATGTGAGGACAGGCATTGGGCAGGGCATGGATTCCTCCAGCAGCGTTTTTCCACATCACATAATCATTACCATACAGAGAAATCTTCCGAGGTTGGTTCACTACCAACATCGACTTGTGCGCCAACAACCAAGGCGCACCGAAAAGCATAGACTGCATAATGTTCTCCGGTAGAGATAAAATTGTGAATAATCCGTCGTGTTTTCAGAATATGACAGAATATTCACATTCGTCAAGAAGTCTGCGCCGTCAACCCAAACAGCAGCGAGGTAAAGAACGGGTCGAAAAAATCTTGGATGCAGCAGCGGCAGTGTTTGACGAAGTGGGCTATGAAGCGGCAACCACCCATCTGATTGCAGCCAAAGCGGGGACGGCAATTGGGTCTTTGTATCAGTTTTTTCCCGATAAAGCTGCCATTTTTAAGGCGATGGAATTACGCCATACCGAGCGCGTTAAGGCCATGTGGTCGAGGGCAGATACGCCAGAGATGGTTCGATTACCACTCCGACAGATGATTCATGGATTGGTCAGCGCGATCGCACAGATGTTTGAACAACCTGTGTCACGGGTGGTGTTTGTGCAGTTTTTTATATCCCGCGAGATTTTCCAGTCGATCGATGAAAGCATGACCCAGGAAGCAATTGACTTCATGGCTGGTCTCTTAAAGCAAAGAAATTCGGCATTAAGTAAGGCGCAATGTAGTCTATTGGCAGAGGTTTGCGTCCACAGCAGTAATGCTGTCATTCTGTCGGCACTTCGGAACCCAGATCAACAACATCGTCAAGAGTTGGTGCAGCAGATTGAGGACTTGTTGGTGTCATATTTAGAGCCGTATGTAGGGAACGCTCAGTTGGACAATGTAATGAAAGTAATGAAGTGTCCGCATTGTCAATCGGAGCAGTTATCTAAAAACGGGTATCGAAGGGGGAAGCAGTGCTATCTCTGTAAGGAATGTGGGAAACAGTTTGTGGAGAATTCCCAGGGTTTCTGATCCCCGTTCGGTAGCAGTATCAATCGCCCTGACTTCACACCCAAAAAAAGCGATCGCTTTCTTTATTCTTGGTTGTGAATTGCCACCAATCCCAAAATTCCTCACCGTTGATCCGGTCTTTGGATGGCTTAGGGTAGGCTGATGAGCGATGAATGCATCAGTATGGGCGATCGCACTAACAGACACCTACCATTAAAAGCAACCTACGGCAAAATAAGAGGGAGGTTAACACGGTCGCAGCTATGTCTAAAAGCAAAAAGCACAATCTCAAATGGCTCAAAGAAACCTTAGAGCTAAAAGAAGACCACAACTGGAAATCAAAGCCAGGAACTCGGATCTTCGTAGCAGGACGAGGAGCCTTGCGCTTCGATGTCCCTGAGGATTGGCATTTTGAACCGGATGAGAAGTCATTCCGGTTTTTAGACAAAAAGCCACCCAACGATGATGCTCGCTTAGAAGCTTCTTTTAATTTACTCCCACCTGGAAACTGGAAAGATTTTCCCTTGGTTCCGTTATTAAAGAAGGTAGTTAAAGATGATGAACGTCAGCCGATCGAGCAAGGGGAAATTATTCAACTCAAGCGTCAAACTGCCCGCATTGTTTGGACTCAGTTCAAATTTATTGACCCAGAAGAACACCGCGAAGCTTATTCCCGAACCTGTATTGGGCTAGGTTCTGGTGTTCAGTGTCTGATTACTTTTGACTACTGGGTGGACGATGCAGATCGCCTAATTCCTGTATGGGATACGGTTATGGAATCGTTAGTGCTAGGGCTTTATATCCGCGATCCTCGAACCGGACTGGCATTACCCGACTAGAGGTTGGGGGATCTAAATTCTCAAACTGTGATGGCAAGAAAAGTTTGCGATCGCTTTGTTCATTCCGAAGAGCGATCGCGCTGGTGCCTACGTGCAGCTAATAACCAACCTACAGCAGCTATCTATTAGGCTGTAGTCTGGGTGTGTACGACATTGTACAGATGAAATTCGTTTCGGGCTAAACCTTCCCAATACGGTTGCTCTGGGTTGAAACCAGGTTGCTTGAGAATTGCTTCAAACGCTTCCTTGCTCTCCCATTGACCGTAATTAAACATCCGAGTACCATCTAGACTTCGATGAAAGGTAGCTGAGAGTAACCCCGTTGAGTTACTCATCGCACGTTCTAATTCAGCAGAGGTTCGTCTAACCATCTCAGGTTGATTAATTGGCATCATCCGAAATTCAGCAAGGTGCGTCACTCGTTCGCCTTCAGCAATTTCAACTTCTGCCGATAGAGATCGACTAGCAGTTACTTCCAGTAAGCGTGAATCAGGCGGGAAGAATTCACTGAACACTGTTGGACGAGGCAAGCTGCGGTAATCAAATTTGGGATTCCATTGGCTATAAGTAAAAACTCGCACTCCATCTAAACTACGATGCACGCTGGCTGATACGAAGTAAGGATTGTCAATCCAAGATTTGATTTGCTCTTGGATAACTGCCTCAATCAAGGTTGACTGATGGCGCTCTGCAACAGTGTACAGGTCTAGCCCAACGATCGCAGTATTAGTTCGGTCAATCTGCACCATAGTTCTATGCTCTTAAACCATTCATTACATGATGATTTTGCTTCACTGCTATGAGTTAGTTGATTCGGTGAAGACTACCTCGTGAAGCGACATTTGAAACTCATTGTTGGCAAGTGAGCGCATCACCATGAGAGGCTCAGCCATCGGAGGATTCGCGTTCATCTTGGCATACAATTGTTGGGAACTCCACAGCCCATAATTGATAGCGCGGGCACCATCAAGACTTCGATGAAAGTGTGTGGTGATTAATCCGGCTTGTCCTGAGATTTGCCGTATTGCTTCTGCTGTCGCTTCTAAAAAGCGGGGCTGATTAGCAGGATCTTTCAATCTAAACATACCAAAGTTGATGAGTTCCCCCATGTTCGCTGTGATTTGCATTTGACTGTCTGCTGGCTCACTCATAAAAATGTCGTAAAGATGAGAGTCTGGAGCAAAGAAACCAGTAATCTTAGTCGCCAGAGCGATATCGCGGTTATTGATATAGGCTTCATAACTAGCTAGATTTTGCCACTGCACATAATTGACAACACGCAACCCATCCAAGCTGCGATGAATTGCATTTGCAATGTATCCAGGCTGCTGTTTAAGGATATCGTGAGTGTAGGCTATCAAACTATCTATCAATAACCATTGTTGGTCGGGCTGGGTAACAAAAATATCTAGTTCTGCCAGAACTGGGTTGTCCTTGAATACGGTAAGCATTTAGATGATTCCTCTGTACTGACTAAGGCTGATTGGTCAAACCGAAACGCCACGAATTGCCCAACCGATAATATAGAGTCTGCTTCCTGCCGTATAGTCGTTTTTTGCGGTTTTAAAAGATTCTTGCTACTTTTTTAAAAATTGTTTTGGTGTAACTCCAGTAAGGCGCTTAAAGTGTCTGCCAAATTGGCTTTGGCTGGTAAAACCAACTTTCAGGGCAACATTTACAATACTCTGCTGCTCCTGCATCATTAATTCCTGAGCGCGTTCAATCCGACGTTTAATCACATATTGGTAAGGAGAGTAACCTGTAGACTGCTTAAACAGTCGGGCAAAATGATACTGACTCATACCGAGTTCGGTGGCGATCGCTTCTAAGGAAACATCTTCAGCTAGATGAGCCTGGATATAGTCGATCGCCTGTTGCAATTTATGGCTAGGCAAACGACCTGAGTAAGATCGTATTTCTCGCCTTCGAGTTGAATAGTGCCGTAATAGATGAACAGCTAATGCATTTGCCATCGATTCTGCATAAAGGCGATCGCTTAACCCGTCTATTTCTAGTTCGGTTTTGAGTGCCAAACCAATTTGCTGGATCAAAGGATCGCAAATCTTAAGCTGTGGCGCAACTTGAGCATCGTCTGCATCAACCGATTCGTATAGGGCAGAAGTAAACAGCTTCGGTTCAAGGCGAAGTAACAAGAATTCCGCATCAGTATCCCAAAACAGTTTGCGATGTAGATAGGGAGGTGTAATCATAATGTCACCTTCAGCCAGACGATTGCTGCTGCGTCGCCCATCTATCGTTCGTTCTAACTGAATCGGTTGACCAAGATGAATACTGAGGAGATAATTCGGAAGGCAACACTCAGACTCCTGATTAGCGGGTTGATGATGGTGTTCAACCTGAAGAATATCTGAGACAATGTCTTGACTTCGCAAAATTGGCGATCGCGGCACAACCTGTAAGACAGCATTTTTTTGGTAGAGTCTTGGTTTATGCACTCTCTTCTAGCACTTGTGCCGTACTTTCATTGTTTAAATTTTAGTATAGGCGATCGCATCGACTAGATCGTTGTTGGGAAGCTTGCGATCGCACTGGCATTTATACATAGTTATACTGCTAAGCTTGCTCAGTCCGCCTCGCATCCCCTGAATACCGTTAGATAGCAGCGCTGAGTTGTTGACGGATGGGAATCTGAATCACAAACTCGGTTCCCTCACCAGGAGTGGAGAAGCATTCCAATTTACCGCCATGCTTTTCTGTGACAATTTGATAGCTGATGGACATCCCCATCCCCGTTCCTTTCCCAACCGGCTTAGTTGTGAAGAAGGGATTGAATATCCGTTGCTGAATGTCTTTGGGAATACCAACGCCATTATCCGCGATCGCAATTTGCACCCATTGCGAATCAATGACTGAAGTGGAGATAGTGATTTGATCGGGATGGTCTTTTTTCTCCTGATACGTGCAATTGGCTTTGGTTTCTTCGAGTGCATCAATCGCGTTTACCACGATATTCATTAAGACTTGGTTGAGTTGTCCCGGATAACACTCCACAAGAGGCAACTTTCCATAGTCTCTAATCACTGCGATCGCTGGGCGGTCTGGTTTGGGTTTCAGGCGATGTTGCAAGATTAGCAGCGTACTTTCAATTCCTTCATGGATATCTACTTCCTTCATGTCCGCTTCATCCAATCGAGAGAACGTCCTTAACGATTTAACAATTTCTCGAATCCGTTCAGTCCCTAGTTTCATGGATGAGAGCAACTTCAACATATCTTCGTTGAGAAACTCTAAATCCATCTCATCAATTTTGGCTTCAATTGCAGGTGTGGGAAGGGGATATTCTTGCTGGTAAAGCTGCACTAACTCTAGAAGATTCTGAGCATATTCATCGACAAAAGTGACATTGCCATGAATAAAGTTGACCGGATTGTTAATTTCATGGGCTACTCCAGCCACCAATTGTCCCAAACTGGACATTTTTTCGGTCTGGATCACTTGTGCTTGAGTGCGCCGTAAATCAACCAGGGTTTGTGAGAGTTCTGCTGTCCTGACTTCGACTCGATTTTCCAATTCGGCGTTCGTCTGCGCCAGTTCGTTAAAGGAATCTTGTAACTGAGAAGCCATGTGATTGAAGGACTGTGCCACGGCATCTAGTTCTTTGATGTTGGTCGTTTCAACGGTTTGGTCTAACTGTCCAGTCGCGATCGCTTCGGATGCTTGGCTCAACTTTAAGATCGGACGAGTAATCCAGCGTGATGTATAGATTCCTAAAATCGTTGCCGCTGCCAATGCTCCCAGACACAGGAGGATAGTTGTGCGAGTGTTGGCATTAATTTGAGAAGTGAAATCCGATTCCGGCACGGTGACAACCACCAGCCAGTCTAAGCCAAAGCGATCGCGCCAGGGCGTGACTTGAATAAACTGACGCTGTCGGTTGAAAGTCACCTCAAGTTCTTGAGTATTTTGAAGGGTTGTGAAATTCTGGAATTGTTGTTTGAGTTTTTCTGCTACGGTGCGAATCAAGGGATCTGGGCTGTCTAGGGCACTGTGGCGTTTTGTCTCATCCTTGACTTTGTGTACAACGGGTTGAGTGCTGGAACTGCCAATCAGCAAGCCATCCCGTTCCATGATAAAGACTTGTCCGGAAGGGCTAACTTTCAAGTTCCTCAAGAATTCACTCACATTCGTGAGTAGCAAATCTACCATCAGAAGGCTGCGTAGCTTGCCCTTCTGGTCATAAATTGGGTATCTAGCAGGGACTGCAACATAGTAATTAAGACCAATGTCAGAAGTGCCGCTGTGGCTTTTTATTGCCTTACCTGCTTCAGTAATCTGTACCGTGTTCTCAAATGCGTATGTGTAGATACCAGCCCAGGCTGGCTTACCTGCTTTAATGATGTCTTTCACTCCTGGTGGTAAAAAAGGATCGGCCTGATAACTCTGCAAAAGGCTTTTCCGGTTGCCCCGTTGATCGGCGATGTAATCCGATGCCACACCGTTTCCAGGGAGATTTTCAAAAACCAGGAGATTCACGCCATTTACCCAACGCCCAGCGCCTGATTCGGCACCATTCGGTAGAGCATAGCCAATGTAGCTGATTGTTTCAAATGCTCTAGCTTGACTCCAGAAATACTGTTCGCTAGCTTTAGGGTCATTCAGATTCAATCGTCCAGAAGCGATCGCATCTGCATTGACTTGGTTTAATTGCTGTGGGAGCGCCAGATATGTATCCAAGTGTTCATCAACCTGTTGACTCGCTTTGTCAATCAGTTGATTGGCTAGGTCATTGACTGCTTTCTGTCCGTTTCTAAATGACAGATAGCCAACTAACCCTACCGCTGCAAATATTTGTAATACAAAGGGAACGATAAGAATCAGACGCAAGGGAAACTGGTGCGTAGACTTAGCAGGACGAGCTGTTTTGATATTCAAGGGGGTCGCTCAGCAGAAGGTTTCAAGGAAGTACACAAAAGTATGGAATCTTACCTTATAGTTCCCGAATCTACTTTAGAAACATCATTTGAGCTTAAGTTTCAGTAGAAAGGCTTAAACGAGAGCGATCGCAGCTTAAGCCTTTGGGAGAATTGCGTGGTTTCGTTGCAGTCTGCGATTAAACAGCCTCGCTTGCGATCGGTGTAGTTGGGCGATCGCGCTAACCTTCGATGAAATTAAAACTATTTAAACCCATTGCACTGGATCTAGTTGATAGTAGCGTTGCAGTTGATCATAAAGTGCTGGATGCTGCTTCAGCAATTGGCGGGGTTTTTCAAAAAAAGTCTCTGTTGCTACAGCAAAAAATTCAGCAGGATTCGTTGCACCATAACTATTCATTACGGTTTTTACGCCTCGTTGAATATCATTGCAGAGTTGTTGATATTCTTCTGTCATCACCTTTGCCCAAAGGTCATAGTCTGAATCTCGCTGCAAAATAGGAACACCCTCAGCTTTACCATCTTCTTGATCCAACTGATGGGCAAATTCATGAAGCACTACGTTATGTCCATCCCGCCAATTGTAGGTGTCTCGCTTCACCTGTTCCCAAGACAGTACCAATTGATCATTTGTCCACGATTCCCCCAATCTGGCTACACGTCTTTCTTCAACAATATAATTCCCGGTGTAAGCGGTTTCATTAACAAGATATGTGCTAGGGTAAACCAGAATCGAACGAAGTTTAGGAAAGTAGGTTTCTCGCTCGTTGAGTAGGAGTAAGCAGGCGAGAGCCGCAATAATCACCTTCATTTCTTCCGTTACCGCTAATCCTCCACAACCAATAAATTGTTTTTCTGCTAAAAACACTTGAATGTGTCCCTGAAGCCGTTTTCGTTCAGCGGGAGAAAGAAAAAGGTAAACAGGAAGATTATTCTCAACAATCGCATTCCATAGAGGTAAAAAAGGGCGCTGTTGCAGACGGTTCCGTCGCCGTTTAACTAGGGCGGGATTGACTAAAATCCCAGTGATAATCAGTCCAACGAGCAGAAAAATAATAATTATTTCAACCATTGACTTTTAAGCATTTTATGCTTCCTGATTCACAGATAAGCTTGTGGATGAAATACCTCTAAATTACATTATAGGATTACGCCTTTGTTTCCCGCCTGAAAAACAGAGCGATCGCTCTAATGGTTGAAATGAACCGTGAGAGCGATCGCTGATTCGGCTCCTTGCTCATTCAGCAGTTAGCAAATCTCGTCCAGATCGACCCACTTGTCATAAGATGAATCGTAACCAATGTAATGAATAAAGTATTGCTGGCCTTGGATCTTCTCAATCGTTGCAGAATACCAATCTTCTTCTTCATCATCCCAACCTTTTACCTTTTGACCCACAGTATATCCGTTGTCATCGGATGAGCCACTATTGGGAATACGAATGTCATCTTCGTCAATCCACTCATCATGGGATGAACCGTAACCGATGTAATGAACAAAGTATTGGTTATCTTTAATTTTCTGAAGCGTTGCTTGATACCAATCTTCTTCCTCACTATCCCAGACTTCTACTGTTTGACCTACTGCATACTGATAGGTATCTGATATTACAGTTGAGGAAACATCTTGATGGAGCTTTGGCTCCTCTTCCGTAACTTCCTCTTTTACTAAAGTATGGGCTTTTAAAATTAGATTGCGAGCCACACTTTGAAGTCCTGTATGCTCGTAGTAATTGGTGGTTTGATCCAAAAAAGCTGCCACAAAGTCTAAGTTATCATCAGCAATCTGGATAAAGTTACCCAAACTATTAGAAATAGATTGCGGCGTGACGCCTGTCTTAGATACTAAATTCTGCATCCAGCCTTGCACAGAATTGAAACCCTGAGTGAGAAAACCAAGTTTATCAGAGGGATTATTCCCTGGTAGAAAGTTCTGGACGGCTGAAAAAACCGGATTTTGAGCTAATACGCCAGTATCAGCACCACTAATCACTCCCTGAATCTTGTTGAGAAAGTCAGGACCCAATGGCAGAATTCCATCTATAGAAACTAAAGCCATCATCCGCGTTAGGGATGCATCTTTATAGTTGTTAGCGAGAGAATTAGCAAATTCTTGTGGATTCGGTTGGGGAATGCCATTCAGTTTACAGAAGGCGATAATTTCGATAGCGATTTTTAGAACAAGGTCAATACTTTGAGTTACATCTGCTTTGGGAGTGATGTTGCCCAAAAAAGAGAGAAAGCTTATTTTTTCACTAACTTTATTGGCTAAAGCCGCCGCTGCCATCGCTGTATCTGCTTTATCAATTGTTTGATAAAGTTTGATTGCGGTCTGATAGCCTTGTTGAGGATCGTGATATAAAGCAACAGCGCGATCGCGGATTTTTTGAATTATCTTGGCATCAGTTTCTCCAGTAATACTACGGATACTATTATCAAACCCTACTAAGTTATTCCACTGACTTGGCACTACATAATCAAGAGCCTTTAAAACTTTAACCGTAATATTATCAGTTGGTAGTTCATCAACCAACTGAATAATTGATTTTTCCATACGTTGCTTCCTTGAAAAATAAGGTTTTTCTTGAATTGTACTCGATAAAAATTTGAGCCTTGGATTTATTTATATTTCATAACTCTTTTGGATCGATTAACTTTTAGAGGCAAAACAAGCCTATAATTAATAGCTATGAAAGAATATTTATAAAATTATTGTTCAATATTATTGGAAATTGAAACAGATGTTTTGCTAGACCAAATGCAGTCTGCGTTTGATGAAAACAAGGGGGCATGGGAAGTGATTATTCCCATGCCCCCTTGATGCTGTGTACTTGATAGGTAAACTCTTTGCAAGCTACTTTTTCTTACAAAGCAATAGCAACGCCCCGTTAGGACTGTGGTTGTTGACGGCGTTGACGCCATTGCTGGCGTAATTGCTCAAGTTGTTGTTTTTGCTCAGCAGTCAACACTGCTTCCATCTGGCTCTTGCTACTCTGGCGAACCGCTTGGAGTCTTGTTTTCTGGTCTTCAGTCAGGTTTAGATTCGGTCTTTGCCGTTGCTCTTTAGCAAGGCGCATTTGTTCCTTTTGCTCTGCGGTGAAAATAGCATCCATTTGCTGCCGCGTAGACTCTTTAATTTGCTGCATTTGTGCTTTTTGAGCATCAGTCAAATTCAGCTGGTCGTACTTCATTCCTGCGCCACCGCCACGGCCAGGACCTGCAAAGGCAACGTTGGTGAAAGCGGGAATCATTGGGGAAGCGGCAAGCATCAACGCGATCGCTCCTGGCAAGAAGAACAAAGATTTCATCTTCATAAGTGTGAGAATTCCAGGTTGTTAGTGTGCAGCAACAACGCATTCGATTGTTGTATTACCTTAGACCTGGCAAGGTTAAGGATGGTTCAGTCTTGGTTAAAATTCATCGTGTTCTGCAAAGCCACATATCTCAGATGTATTGCCTACGGCCTTTACTACGCAATGAAATGGGCGGCTAAGAGATTCTCTGAATTGTTCACTCATGAAAAGCGATCGCGTAGCGTACCAAAGGCGATCGCATTTTGTATATACAGCCGAAACCAATGTGCGCGATCGCTATAACTGGGAGAGCAACTTGTCGTAGTCTGTATGTGTACCAATCCAAAACCACACAATACCATTCTCGTTTCTCACGCCGACAGCACGATAACTTTTACTAACACGAGCAGAATAGATAGGAAGGGTGGGATGGACTTGCTTGAAGCGAAGACTAGGATGCCAAGGATCTTGCTTGAACTGCCAATATGCGTCGCGTGCTTGTTGCTGAACCTGTTGAGGAATAGTGGCAAATGCTTTGCGAAACTGAGATGTTGTTCTAGATTTCACAGGGTTTCTGGATCTAACTCTTGGGTTTTGCCTGCCCGATCTTCAGCTAATGCCTCTGCTGCAAGTTTGGCAAGCATATCCTGAGACTGTGAAAACGCTCTATCCCAACAAGCTTCATCTTCAAGCTCTTCAAGGATAAATGCTGCGATTGCATCTTGTTCGGTTTCAGGAAGCTGCATGACTCTTGCGATCGCCTGTTCAAGTAGCTTGGTCATGGTTGTTGCATTGTTGCAGAAAATACTCTGTAATCATTGTACTGTTCTGTTCTAATCCAAGAGCCTGAAACTCACTTATAACCGAACTTGACGAGGCAATGTAATCTTGGTCGTTCCACAGATAACCTAGCGGTAACTTGACACGGTTGCAACTGTGATCGCACTTCTACATACAGCCAAAACCAACCTCCACGAGCGATCGCTTTCTTCATTCCTGCTTGCGATCGCGCTCTTATGGCAGGGTTAGACACACCCTAAATAGCTTCATTGCTCAACTCAGAACTTTCACCGTATGAGGTATTTAATAGCAGCAGTGAGTTCTACGTGACCCTAGCTGCTGCTAGAGTGGCTAGCCGGATTGGTATGGCGATCTTAAACTCTGTACCCTGACCTGGTGCTGAAATGCACTCAAGTTGACCGCCATGTTTCTCGGTAATAATTTGATAGCTAATCGGCAACCCCAAACCTGTACCTTTGCCAATAGGCTTGGTCGTAAAGAATGGATCGAACACCTTATGTTTGACTTCCTCCTTAACTCCCGTTCCGTTGTCACTAATTCGGATACAAACATGACGTTGATCTAACATTTCAGTGCGAATCCGGATTGTGGCACCGTTGTTTTTTTGGCTATTTTCCTCCGAAAGCGAACTATTCAGCATTGACTCCTCTAAGGCATCAATGGCATTAACAATTAAGTTCATAAACACTTGGTTCAGTTGAGCTGGATAACACTCAATTTCAGGCAAAACACTATACTCCTTTATTACCTGAATACCCGTATGCTCTGGATTTGGTTTCAAGCGATGTTGCAGAATCAGAAGAGTACTCTCAATGCCTGCATGGATATCTACGGTTTTCACGCTAGCTTCGTCGAGTCGAGAAAAATTGCGTAAGCCTTGGACAATCTCAAAAATTCTGCGCGTTCCTACTTTTATAGAAGATAAACTTTTCGGCAGATCGGATAGAAGAAATTCGAGATCGATTTCTTGTGCTTTCGCTTGCACTGCTGGCACAGGATTGGGATAGTGTTGCTGATAAACCTGAAGTAAACTCAGGATATCTTGCATATATTTATCAACGTGGACTACATTACCATCCACAAAATTAATCGGGTTGTGAATTTCGTGGGCAATTCCTGCCACAAGCTGACCCAGTGCAGACATTTTTTCATTTTGCACCAACAGCAATTGCGACTGTTGCAGTTGGGTTAGTGCAGTTGATAGCGCTGCTGTTCTCTCCAATACTCGATTCTCTAGTTCTTGGTTGAGGTGATAGAGCTTGAGGTGAATTTTCACACGCGCAAGCACTTCCTCCTGTTGAAAAGGTTTAGTAATGTAATCTACTGCCCCTAGTGTCAATCCTTTCACCTTATCTAAGGTGTCAGAAAGAGCGGTCATAAAGATTACCGGAATTTCTTGAGTAGCTGGCGAGGCTTTGAGACGACGACAAGTTTCAAAGCCATCGATTCCCGGCATCATCACATCTAGCAGGATCAGGTCTGGAGAGACAGATTGCAACCTCTCCAGCGCACTTTCGCCACTCTTAGCGACTAACACTCGATACCCTGCCTCTTTGAGCAACTCAAACAAGACCTTTGTATTGTTCGGATTGTCATCGACAATCATAATTAGACTGGTTTGATGAGCACTCATAGTTAGAATTACTCAGCTGGTTCAACGTGTTGCTTCACAAATTTAAATATGGCTTCATCATCCATTGCTTGCACAAACTGAAGCAACTGCTGGGCGAAGGGCTGATATTGAACGTTGAGTTGTGCGAGTCGGTGAGCTTCCTGCTCAACGCTGTCGATGTCGCCGATGCGAGCTGCTGCGTACAATGCTTTCAGTTCCTCAAAGGTCGGTGCAATCAGCGCAGACGAAGCAGAGGCTGGAGTGTTCCCCGATCGTTGTGCTTGCGTATGATTCATCTCGTAAATCCAAGTTAAACCCAGATATTGGCGGCATTGTTCAAGCAATTCATTGGATTGTACGGGTTTGGGGAGAAAATCGTTGCAGCCTGCTTGCTGACTTTGCTGGCGATCAAAGTTGAACACGCTAGCAGAAGAGGCAATAATCGCAGTGTTTTGGAATTCCGGGAGCGATCGCACCTTTTGGGTCATCTCCAGCCCACCCAGAACAGGCATCACCAAGTCAGTAATAATCAAGTCAGGCTGCCACTCCACCGCTTTTTCGTAGCCCTCTTGTCCGTTCACCGCTTCCATCAGTTCAAATCCCAATGGTTCCAGCAAGTTGACAATAACAGCACGATTTTCCCAACGGTCATCGACCATCAGGACTTTGCGTTTCTTGCCCTCATAGCCAACGATCAGATTCGCTGCATTACCATTGTTTGACTCTATCCACTCCTTGGATTCTGGCAGTTCTACATCAAACCAAAACTTGCTGCCTTTGCCAGGAAGACTTTCAACCTTGATTTCGCTGCCCATCATCTGGACGATTTGCAGGCTAATCGCCAGTCCCAAGCCAGTTCCTTCTGCCATCCGTTCTTTGTCCCCAACCTGTTCAAACGGCATGAATATCTTCTCGACCTGCTCTGAGGTCATGCCTACGCCAGTGTCTTCAATTTGGAAACGAATCTTGGTGAGGGGTGAGTTTGTCGCAACGGCGGATGGTTGCGCCTCTATAGCAGGAGACTGTGCAATAATGCCAACTTTAAAGGTCACGCCTCCTCGGTCAGTGAATTTAATCGCATTGCCTAGCAGGTTAATCAGCACTTGCCGCAGTCGTTTTTCATCAGCAAAAATGGCATTAGGCAGATGGTTGAGAGCTTCGTAGGTAAAGTGAATTTCCTTCTGTTCGGCTTTGATGCGGCACATTTCCACAATGCTATTTAGGAAGAAGTCAAGGTGGAAATTTTTGGAGAAAAATTCTAGCTTGCGGGCTTCTATTTTGGAGAGATCCAGAATATCGTTAATTAACGTCAGGAGATGGGAGCCGCACTGGTGAATGATGCCGACACCATCTTTTTGTTTGGGGTTTGTCGCTTTATCGCGCAGAAGAATTTGAGCATAGCCCAGAATGCCGTTTAACGGGGTGCGGAGTTCGTGGCTCATGTTTGCCAAAAATTCACTTTTGGCTTTGTTGGCGCTATCAGCAAGTTCTTTGGCTTGTTGCAGTTCAATTGTGCGCTCCTCAACTCGGTATTCCAAGTCTTTGTTGGTTTGTTCGAGTTGCGATTGGGTTTGTTGCAGAGCTTGCAGAATTTGTTCTAGCTGTTGAGTTTTTTGTTTTAATGCTTCTTCTGCCAGCTTGCGGGCTGTATTGTCTCTAGTAAAGCAGCGCGTGTGAATAAACTGACCCTTCTCATCTCGATAGACGCTGGAATCAATCAGGACGTGCTTGATCGATCCGTCCTTGCACACCATTTTGGCTTCGTAATTATGGAGGGTTTCGTTTGCAGTCAACCGACAGAGGATGTCGTTGATGATATCTTCATCAGCATGGAACTCGGCGATGTGTTGACCGATATAGTCTTCAGGAGAGTAGCCCAGAGATTGCAACTCAGATTTATTTGCCCACAAAATTGTGCCATCCGAGCCAACCCAATGCAGGCAGATTGCACCATTTTCAACAAAATCAGTCAGTTTTTCGTATTGATGGCGGAGTTGTTCTTCAGAAAGTGGTTGCATGGCTATATCATCCCTCAACTGCTTAGGAGCTAGTTCTAGGGTTCCCTAAAACTTGACTGAATTTATGATTATAAAATCTTCTATCGCTCCTTATCAGGTGTGTACCACTAATGGTAGAGCTACTTGATCATCTGCATGAAAGTGAGCGATCGCACTTCGCACTTACAGCTAGAACTAATCTGAGCGATCACCTGTTGAGTCATGAAGTGCGATCGCTTCTCACTTCCACACCACAGGATCGCCAGTGAAGTAAAATTGTCTTCCATCCGCCATCTGTAACCCCCTTCACCCCATGCTTTGCGACTACCTGGTACAAATCCTGACGGCTCGTGTCTATGATGTCGCCCAAGAAACGCCCCTAGAATACGCCCCAAATCTCTCCGCACGGCTGAATAATAAACTCCTGCTCAAACGGGAGGATATGCAATCAGTCTTTTCCTTCAAGTTGCGGGGTGCTTACAACAAGATGGCGCACCTGTCGCCGGATATGCTGGCGCAGGGTGTCATTGCTGCATCCGCAGGGAACCATGCCCAAGGAGTCGCCCTGGCTGCACGTCAGCTAGGAACGCGATCGCTTATCGTCATGCCAGTCACCACGCCTCAAGTCAAGGTGGATGCCGTTAAAGCGCGTGGGGGAGAAGTTGTATTGCATGGAGATACTTACGACGATGCTTATGCTTTTGCCCGTCAGATGGAAGCCGAAAAAGGCTTAACCTTTATTCACCCCTTTGACGATCCTCACGTTATTGCTGGACAGGGGACAATTGGAATGGAAATTCTGCGGCAGTGCCAGCAACCCATTCATGCTATTTTTGTGGCGATTGGGGGAGGCGGATTGATTTCTGGGATTGCGGCGTATGTAAAACGGTTGCGTCCCGATATTAAGATTATTGGCGTTGAACCCGTCGATGCTGATGCTATGTCTCAATCCCTGAAAGCAGGACATCGGGTGCGCTTGTCGAATGTGGGCTTATTTGCCGATGGGGTTGCCGTGCGGGAAGTGGGGGAAGAAACCTTCCGGCTGTGTCAAGAGTACGTCGATGAAATCATTTTGGTGGATACGGATGACACTTGTGCTGCAATTAAAGACGTATTTGAGGATACGCGATCGATTTTAGAACCCGCAGGTGCATTAGCGATCGCAGGTGCGAAAGCCTACGCCGAACGGGAGCAAATCGAAGGACAAACGCTAGTTGCTGTTGCCTGCGGTGCTAATATGAACTTCGATCGCCTCCGCTTTGTCGCAGAACGAGCCGAGTTTGGCGAACGCCGCGAAGCTATTTATGCCGTTACAATTCCCGAACAACCGGGCAGTCTCCGCAAGTTTTGCGAATGTCTTGGCAGACGCAATCTTACTGAGTTTAGCTATCGCATTGCTGATGAAAAAGAAGCCCAGATTTTTGTCGGCGTGCAAATTCAAAACCGTGCCGATGCTGCAAAGATGGCAGAAAGTTTTGAAGCTTGCGGGTTCAAAACCCTTGACTTAACCGATGACGAGCTGACCAAATTGCACTTACGTCACATGGTTGGCGGACGTTCTCCCCTCGCTTGCGATGAATTGCTTTATCGCTTCGAGTTTCCCGAACGTCCCGGCGCATTAATGAAGTTCGTCGGTTCTATGAGTCCCAACTGGAATATTAGTATGTTCCACTATCGCAACAATGGCGCAGACTACGGGCGAATTGTCGTAGGGATGCAAGTGCCTCCCCGCGAGATGGAAGAGTGGCAAGCATTCCTCGATACCCTCGGTTATCGCTATTGGGATGAAAGCAAGAATCCCGCCTACAAGCTGTTTTTGGGACAGGAAAATTGTATCCCGCTCTCGCCCTATCGCTAATACACCTAATACACAATAGGGCTTATGCACCAACCCGTTACGGTTGCATCTTTGTTTCCTTTTCGGCTTCTGCGTAAGTCCTGAATATCTCAAACCAAGTTTGAATTAACTCTAGAGTAGCCCAGGAGTTATTGAAGCTTAAATCCTTTAGCTGCTAATTGCTTGCGGAGACTTTGAATAATTACAGAATCAATGGTATTTTTGCTACTACTAGCACTAACCTGGCGCTGTTTTTCAACATATTCGCTACGTTTTTGATATAAGTCGCGGATCGTTTTTTGAATTGTCTCTCTTTCGGCCTTCTTCGCTGCTACATATTCTTGCTTTTTAGCTAAAGTCATCCCTTGCATAGCTTTCGGCAAAGCATTATTCGGTAATTTCTCTAGGCTAACGATTCCCTTATCGAGAGCATCAATCAAATCCCAAGAAGCATTGTTGTAATAGACAGAAGCTTTGGAGTTCCCACGCATAGCCAAATTCATGCCGGAGTTACTATCTTCAATCGTCTGACGCTGTTGTCCAACTTCTCCTTCTGCACCATAGGGAATATAAGTTTGATTGAGCTTATCATTCCAAGTAGCAATTTGCTCATCGTAAGGAGACTTAATAAATTCAGTTTTTTCGTCTTGATTAATATTGAAGTGGCTACCTTGTGCTAAATCAGCTCCTGAAGCCCAAAGTTGTCGCTCCCGATCTTCTGATAAACCACAGTAGATAGTATTCACTAAAGTATTTCCCTTAGCAGCGAGATCGACTGCTTCACGCCAAACTATCGGGCCTTGATCGAATGATTCATTACCCGCAATAAAAATAACCCGAAAATCTGCTTTATCTTTACTCCAGTTTAATTCTTTTACGGCTGAGCGGATTACCCAGCCAGCATATTCTTGACCGCCGTTGGTTTGGATACTAAATAGCTTTTCTGAAACTAAATCTAATTCTGGAGTAAATCCAGTTAAAAGTCTGACAAAACCTTCTTCTGAGGGTAAATTATCATTTCCATAATGGTATAAAGCAACTTCTAATTCTGGGACTTCGCCATCTTTGGTTACTTTATTTAAAGAGTTGACAATTTGCCAAAGTTGGGTACGAGTTTGGTCTATGAGTCCATCCATACTATTACTAGAATCTAAAAGGATGGCGATCTGAATCTTAGCTTTAGCAAATGCTTTGGTGGGAAAACATAGAATGCTTAAGGTTAGGGCTGTAGCGAATAAAATCTGAGTTATTTTCTGCATAGATTTTTTAATTGCTGGATAAAGGAGTATTTTCTGCTAATTTCAGCTAAATTTAGCTTATTGATATCTCCGTTGCCAAAAATGTAACAACAAGTACAGGCAAAATCCAGCGATCAAACCTTTCTGGAAAGTTAAAGCGCTGAGTAGCGATTAGGGACATCAACCACAAGCAACGTCAACCGTTATTGGACATCACGACCAAAGGCAAGAATGGCTGTTCGTTTTAAGATCCGAACAGCCATTCTGCTCCTGTGAGATGAGGGTTACAGACAAAGACGATTGCGAAACGGGTTGGGGTGCAAGGGACAAGCGTCAGTGTCTTGGCAAATTTACATTAAGCCTTTCCTAAAAAATGCTTCCTGACCCAGATGGGGATAACTCGCGCCTCGTCGAGCGCTTCGACGAACTCTTGGGCGATCGCGCGAGCCGAGGCAAGATTCTGACCGGAGATCAGCTCTCTGTCCTGCACAACAAAGCTTTGGTCGCTCGAACCATGCTCAACCCGACCGCCAGCGCTGGCTAGCGCATCGGCGACGTAGAACGGCACCTGACTGTCGAGGATCTCCCGTTCAATCGGATACTCTTCTTCGTTCGAGAAGCTGGTCATGCGGTAGCCAGCATATTGCCAATCCGCAGCAGCCGTCTTCGCCGCCTCTCGATCGCCATCTACGAGAGCCTTCCGGTAGGCGGTGGTGTCCGGCAAAGCGGCTAGCATTGCCACTGAGCCGTGGGACAAGAAGGCGCTTGGCTTCGACGTTTTATGGAAGTAGCGCAGTATCTGTCCGAGATCCGGATCTTGCATTAAGTCATTCATCGGTGCATAACCACCGGGAACGTAGACACCGATGTAGCGATCCAAGTCCTCTGACAAAACTGCTTTCAATGTCTTCGGATTCTGCATACTGGGGTAGGTGTCAACGAATGCGATCGCGTGTTGTAGCGCTTCTGGATCGTTGTCGAAGCGGGAGTCGTTGGCATGAGCAAGAATGACGGGTTTTTTGCCATCGGGTGTGGCAATGACCACCTCGTAGCCAGCTTCAATGAACTGCTGGACTGGCACGGTAAGGTCTTCTAGGGAGTACCCTGTGGGAACGACGCGATAATTTTTCAGTTGCAGTGTGTTCGTGCTAGAAGCCACCAGTAGCACGCGACCTAGGCTTTTTGCCGAGGAGGGTTGCTCCGGTAGGCTGGTGAGAGCTTTTGAGAACAGAGAGGTCATCATATTCTTTGTGGAGTTCATGGATATTTCCTTCATCAGTGGGTTTGTCGAGTGCTGCACAGGTTGAAATCTAGAACCCCTATCCTGCTTGCGCGGGAAGTTACACAGGGGTTAGCACAGTGCAATCGGGGTTGAGATGATGGGGTAATAACCTTGACACAGCAAAATTGAGTTTTCATGTTCTCAAGAACATCGCTTACCGTATGGGCTTAGTCGCTGATGTTCCAGAGATTCGGTTGCGATCTGCGATAATGTCGTTCATCCAGCCAAATCGTCAATTCTTGCCTGTCGTCAAAGCGGATAGTGCGATCGCTTGCCGGATCGCAAACTCGCCAGTATTTGTTGCCAGCGCGATCGCTTTTTTGCTGGATTCGCGGTTCGCCAGCGGGTGTGTACCAGTAATTGACAAAAGCCTGCCACATCCCCTTTAGATTTAAACCGACTAACTCACCTACCTGGGGAGAAAGTTGTTCAAGCTGGTTGTAATTCCGTTTTTGTTGGAAGGTTCGCATAACTGAGACCGATTAACTTCAATAATTTCATCTTAGATTGTTTGTTTAACGAACAAACTAACTTATGATAGTTTGTCATTACAACAAACAACAGGGCGGATAGTTTCTTATGAAGACAAATGCCAACCAGAAAAAACTCACGACTGACGCCAGCCTGCTCAAGCAAATCAACTTCGCTCGGATTCTCAGTTTGCTACGCTATCACCCGCGCCTCAGCCGCGCCGAGATTGCACGACGAACCGGCTTAACTCGTTCAACCGTCACCGTGATTACGGCAGAACTGATTGCAACTGGACTCCTGCGAGAAGGAAAGGAAACTGCATCAGGAACAGAAGGGGGGCGTCCTGGGGTGGAGTTAGAACTCGATCCAGAGGGAGCCTTTTTTATCGGAGTTGCCCTTGGGGATGAAAATATCCGCGTCATTGAACTCAACCTGGCAGCACAAGTTACTCGTCGAGTAGAAGCATCCATGACCGCAGACACCGATCCAGCAACCGTTACCCGGCAATTAGTCGGCTTGATTCAACAAGTCTGGCAGGCAAATCCAGAGTGCCAAGAGAAATATCGGGGAATTGGCATCACGGTTCCCGGTTCCTTAAATCGGGAAGGTATTATCCTTCGTGCCCCTAGATTGCATTGGCAGAATGTGGACTTGCGACCTTATTTGAATCCTCATCTGGATGTGCCGTTGTTTATCGAGAATGATGCGAATGCAGGTGCGCTTGTCGAGACGTATTTGAGTGGCTCGATGGCCAGCCAGAGCTTGCTCTACCTGTTTCTGGGTGTCGGGGTGGGGGCGGGAATGGTACTGAATAATCGTTTGTTACGGGGCGCGGGGGGCACTGCGAGCGAAGTTCGCGAACTGATGATTGACCCGCATAGTTCTCAGACATCCGTAGGGGGGCGTGCGGGGACGCTAGAAGCTTTATGCAGCAAGGTTGGGCTATTGAGTGCCTATCATCAACAAAGTGGAGAGTCGATCGACCTGAATACGCTGCTGTCTCGGTTGGAACAAGCGGATGCGATCGCGCAAGCGGTTGTGAAACAGTGGGGAACGTATCTGAGTTGGGGTGTACGGGGGTTAGTGGGTGTACTCAACCCGGAACGGATTGTCTTTGGAGGATCGCTGGCGGTGCTGGTGCCCTACGTACAAGAGCAATTGGATGAGATGTTGCAAAATTGTCTGCCCGATAGAAGCGGATATGGCTTTGACAGTGCAGCCCGATTCCGGTTAGAGATTTCCCAATTTGGAGAAGATTCGGCGGCGATTGGTGGTGCAGTACTGGTTTATGAATCATTATTTCAGATGCCGGATCTGCTGCTGCTGCACTAATTATTCTTGATGAAGCTGCTACCCAAGCCATTCTCGATCGCCTAAATGTGGCGAAACAGTCCTTATTTGCAAGCCTTGTTTAATCGTGGCTTGTGTCTTAGCAATTTGCGATCGCGCTTCCACCTCCTACCCCCTATACTGACGAGCAGAAAGATTGCAAGATTGGGTAAATACAAGGATAAGAAAAATTTTATGGAACCGAATGCAGAAGCGGATTCACTCAAGCGAGTGTTTGGATTGCCGACGCTGGTGATTTATGGGGTTGGTGATATTCTCGGTGCCGGAATATATGCAGTGGTTGGAAAAATTGCCGGACTTTCCGGTTCTTTGGTTTGGGTTTCTTTCCTGGTATCCATGACTGTTGCCGCACTCACTGCATTAAGTTATGCAGAACTTGGTAATCGAGTTCCTCAAAGCGGAGGAGTCGCTAGTTTCATCCACAGAGCATTTCGCCGGGATTGGCTCTCAATCTTGGTAGGCTGGTTGATGTTTTGTACCTGTCTGGTTTCAATGGCGACGCTATCAAAAGCGTTTGCAGGCTATCTCAATGCTTTTGCTCCAGCAATTCCAGATTGGTTGATTATCCTGGCGCTATTTGCGGGTCTTGCATTTGTCAATTTTAGGGGAATGCAGGAGTCCTCAGCCTTAAATATTTTTTGCACGTCTCTTGAGGTTTCAGGTCTTCTGATTGTTATCTTTGTCGCCACCGTTTTCCTCATCGGGAACCCAGCAGGCGCAGCGAATCCGGTTCCCATTCCCGTCCCCAACGCACCACCGATTGGTTGGATAGCCGTGGTTCAGGGAGCAGCACTCGCCTTCTACGCCTTCATTGGGTTTGAGGATATTGTCAATGTTTCCGAGGAAGTGAAAGATCCCCAGCGCAATGTTCCGAGAGCGATTCTGCTTTCCCTGGGGATTGCTGGTATCATTTATGTTCTCGTTTCCTGGCTTGCCGTTCAGGTAATCAGTTCGGCGGAACTTGCCGCCTCGAAAGCTCCTCTTCTCGAAGTCGTTCAGCGATCGCAGCCAAATTTCCCAGCAATCGTCTTTTCACTGATTGCGTTGTTCGCTGTTCTCAATACTGCTTTGCTGAATTTTGTCACAGCATCGCGCCTGCTTTACGGAATGTCCCGCGAAGGGCTGCTTCCATCTTGGTTAGGAAAATTACATCCACGCCGCGCAACTCCTTACCGAACGCTGCTGGTCATTCTGCCGCTCGTGATTTTTCTGGCGCTTTCAGGTACACTTAAATTCCTAGCTGGAACAACCGCAACCTTGATTCTGGCAATGTTCTCTCTTGTCAACCTCTCATTGCTGGTCATTAAACGGCAAGAACCCCGAATCTCCGGTTTTCAAGTTCCTTTTGCGATTCCAGCTTTAGCGCTAATCTCCAACTTAGTTCTGATTGCCTTTGCCTCTCGTGAAAGTCGCATTTTGGCGTTAGTGTTTACAGGTTTAGGCATTCTCATCATTTTAATTCGCAATGCTGTTAGCAGGCGATTACCCAGCGCTTAACTTTATCTGCGATATAGCTTGATCGCATTCAGTTGAAGGATAGAATGCGATCGCGAAATTAGATTTCAAACTGTATCTAGCGATCGCACTTCACTCTCCAAGCATTGGTCGTACCTGCAATCTCTAGAAGTTCCAGTTAGAACCTCTTACGATCCGCCTTTATTGGATTACGACCTTTAGCTTATGTCGGATACATAGCGATCTAATAGCAAAATGCAACGGCGGCAGACAACCTCGAACTCAGCATCAATAGATATCGACTGCCCGCTGCATTTGAATTGTTAGCCTGAACCTCATGAGGAAATATATTTGACTACAAACTTGACCAAGGAAGATACTATTAAGCTAAACAATACCCAAAAGGAACGACCTAGAATTTGATTCGTCAACTTCTTATTTGTTATTTCAAATTCTTCAGCCGCTTTTCTGTCGCCTCTTGTTATAGAAAATGTAGGATGTTTTTCAAATTTGTCAATTCGTTTATCTATAAATCTTTCAAACTTAACACCTAAAAAACTGCCAGTTGTGGATATGAATAACAGCAGAATTAGCAACGCCCCCAAGCTTTTGAGAGAAACTTGCTCTTGTATTCTAAGCAAAGGTATGCAGTAATCATAATATTGATAAAAGATTAGTAGTAAAACAATGGGCGAGGCATATCGAATTATTTCACTTAACAACTTACCTTGATTGCTGAGAAAGCTGTTGATGAAATTGCTTTTTGGTAAATCGCGCAATCCTTCATACCAGTTAACTACAATATTCATCAACTCAGCAGCAAGAATGTCATTTACAAAATCGACTTTGCATATACTTTGTGTTCGTGCCTCCATTAGCTCTGTAATATCGTCACTTGTGAGAATTAGTTGAAAAATATCCTTGGGTGGAATCTCGCTTCCAATTCTTACCTTCAAAGAATGTCTTTGGGGTAATTTATACTGAGGTAATTTAATTGCAACATCCCACTTAATAGTAACTGTGCGGACTTTTTCGTTGACTGTATCCCAATTTTCTCTTTCAAATTCAGCCCAAGTAGAATAGTCCTTTATTTTTCTGTTTGATAGTATAAAGTTGATCGAGGCAATTTCTGCAATTAAATCATGATTGCGAAGTTTATCTGATATCCGTTCGTTAATGCTTATAATATCCGCTAACTCTAAATTTTTATTACCACGCAACAAGCGAATTTCGGTATCTGGCTTTGCATTAAGTTGATAGAAGAGTGACTTAAATTCATCAAGAGGTACAAGTTGCCCAGATTGCTGCGAAATGATACTGGAGCCTTCAGGAGTTTGAAAGTCACTCATGTCAGTAAGAACACAAAAAACGAGTTTAAATTATAACACCTTTATCTTTAAGACAAAGTATTGGAACGAGTCCAATCGCCCCCCGCTGTAAGTTGGGTTGAGTCTGTCAAGTCTTTGCTTGTGAATCAGTAGGTAATGTGAAACCAAACACGACTCGATTGGGCGATCGCATTCAGTTGAAAGATAGAATGCGATCGCCCAACGTTTCGATGCAGCGCGGTTGTTAGGCAGTGCTATTAATATGCGCGACCATCTTTGTGCGTTAAAGCCCATTCGCCATTCGGCAATTGTGTTGCTTTGAGATCGTCATTTGGGAATACAACCTCATCTCCCTCAGTGCGATCGCCAACCTCAAGATAGGTTACGTTTTCTTCAGATCGATTAATCAGTTGATGGGCGATACCTGTGCCTGCCTGAAATCCATAGCAGTCACCGGGATGCAAAACGAATTCCTCTTCGCCGAGTACCAGCGTTGGGTTGCCTTCCAATACCAGGATAAATTCTTCTTGCTTTGAGTGGCTGTGAGCAAGAGCAGAAATTGCACCGGGTGAGAGATGGGTTAAATTAACTCCAAAATGAGTCAACCCAAAATAGTCACCCAGTTTTCGCTTTTGTCGTCCCTTCACAAGGGAAGCATAAGGTTCTGGATATATCGTCTTACCGCTCGGTGCTGAAATCGATTCAGATGAAATTGGCGATTGCTTCATAACTCACCTTTCCTTGTTATATTAATGGCGTAACAAACCAAAGCTTTCTTTACTTTTCCAGTATCGTCAAACCATAGCACTTCAGTCACCATACTCTGATGCCCTCGGTAATAAAGCGTGATGCTATCTACACAATGCTCATTTATCCACCCGTTATTTCCCTCAGCTTGCTATTAGATACCCCACGTATTATCCCAGCTATCGCACTCTTGAATCAGTTGATGTACCGCAGCATCTGCGGTTGAAAATGTACCGCAATTAGTTCTTTTTGTTCCAGATGCCGCATGACCCACATCTTGATACAACGCAAACTGACCGTTCTCAGAGTGAATAGACAGCGCGATCGCAACGCCATTTGTATACTGTTTCCACAAGCTAACAAATGAAGCTCCTTGTGGTATCAGATTTATATCTTTGACATCAAAAATCCATTGCCGTTGTTGCAAGTCTGTCCGCGTATTTTCCTCTATCATTACATTCCATGCTCTTATCGTATTTGAGTTGTACTATTGCCTAAACAAACACTAATTGAGCCAAAACTGCACTAGACACCGATTCTAAACAAGGATTTACAAGAACGAAAAGGCGATCGCATTAAGTTGAAAGATACAATGCGATCGCGAAATCAACTAACCTTTGCAACATGACTAGCATCTATCGACATTCCGCTCCAATAGGGTTGTTAAGGATCACTACTGCAACGCACTTTTTCAACAACTTGACGAATTGCATCAATGACTAATTCTGGTTTATCAAGTTGGATTGCATGTCCACTTTCATGAGCAATAATGTGAACGCCTTGAGGCGACTCATTGGCTAGCTCTGCGTGTAATTCTTGCAGTTTCTCAAGCACATCTTGTGTTATGTCGAAGTCTGGCTTTCCAGCCGACAAAACAATCAGAGGAATATCAGGAAACGGCTTTGTTTGCCGTGCTTGTTCAACCTGGTTCATGCTGATTGATACCGCTGCCGATTCCTGAGCAAAAGTTTTCCCAAACTGAGTTTGAGAATAGAGTGCTTTAGCCAGAGGTTGAAGTGAAGGTGGAAATTTTTGGAATAAACCAGCCGCCATAGGCACAGAATCAAAAGCGACAAGCAAACGAAGCAGACCGATACGTCCCATAATGGGCACTAGATGAGTTAACAGTCCTTCCAGTCGTTTGTTTAATTCAACCCATTGGACTGGTGTGTCCTCATACATTCTTTCATGAGCAACATCCACTAAAACCATCCCAGCGACTTCTTCTGGATAGTGATAGGCAGATAAGCGACTGAATAAACCACCTAAAGACATCCCCACTAAGACATAAGGCGGCTCAATTTCAACCTCTCTCAAAAGTTGCCGCAACTCACTAACAATTTGCTCAGCTGTGCGTGGTTCTGAACTTATAGCACTCCAGCCATAGCCTGCTCTATCGTAGGTCAAGATTTTTGTAAATTTTGCAACTTCAGGCTGCACTAATTCCCAGTCTAGGTGAGTCCCTCCGGTTCCACTATCTACAATGACTGTTGGGTAACCTTTACCCATAATTTGACAGTGCCAATTTTTACCATTGATTTGAATTAATTTTCCAGGTGGCAGAAACATAAGGCGATCACGACTTGTGGCAAATGCTTGATAAATTGCTCCAAGCCCGACTACTCCAATCAATACCCCAAGGGGTACAACAAGCCATAGCATTCAGTTGATCCCCAAGCTTAAGTACGTTTGCAATTGTCCCACAGATAGCTTTTCTGACTCGATGGGGCGATCGCACCAAGGTTGAGGTGGAGAAGTAGCGATCGGTTTCGGGTTTCATCCTTCAATCCGACCTACAAGAGCGGGCGATCGCACCGGGAGACTGGGAGTTAATCGTATGAGAATGAGAATCTATGCTCTCGAAATCTAAAATTTTTATTAAATATTTTTAACTGTTTTAACTGTCCTTGCATTCCTTTTCTCAGTCGTGCTAATTTTCTAAATGTTTGTATATACACATAGAAAATCATAGCTATGAGCTGGCAAGATTACATTGATACTAACCTTATTGGGACAGGGAAGATATCTCAAGCCGCTATTCTTAGCAAAGATGGTAATAGTATATGGGCGCATAGTAAAGGATTTGAACCCTCAGCAAATGAAAGGAAGGCATTAGCTGATATATACAATAATCCTCAGAAAGCCTATGAGGACGGTATTACTCTTGATGGAAAAAAATATATGCTTCTAAATATTGAGGAAAACTTGATTTTGGCAAAGCTAGGAGCTAATGGAGCTATCACAGCACAAACTAAACAAACAATTTTAATTACAATCATCCTTGCACCCATACAAATGGCTGAGGCTTTTCCTGTCGTTGCAAATATTGCAGATTACTTGATATCCTATGGTTACTAATTTCGCATAGTAGTTAATCTTGTATAGTCTTGATTTCCCCTTTGTAGGTTGCCTAGGCGGGAAGCGAAAACCCGCTTACGCAATTACTAGGCTGAATAAATTAGATGCTGAAAGTTTTAGAACATTGTTTACACTTGAACTTTTGCTTACCTGTGGAAGTCTTGCCGTTCTTGGTGTGGTCTAAAGTTTCAGCCAAGCGCGTAAGTTTCTGCACGATTGCTACTCAAACCCCTCAAGTGCCTTTAGCTGCTCATTTTCCTAACACATTCTTTGCTAGGGGTAAGTGTTCGCGTTCAATCCTTTTCACAGCGCCGCTGAGTGTGTGGTATCCATCGCCGATGCTTGAGTCATCGCTTGGATGCCCCGCAAACGCAGTGCTGTAAAGTTTTTCAATCCCACCACTACTAAAACCGCGCTGCACTAGATACTTCTCAACCGATTGCATCTGTTCAACCTGACTCATGCGGCACAGTTCCTCTGAGTTTGTCCCCAGTTCCTTCGCAGTATCCGGCATAAATTGAATCAAGCCAGTGGCTCTGGTTCCATCGAGCGCGATCGCACCCTTCTGGCACGGATCAAGAGCGCCACCCGTCTCAAACAACATCACCCCTAGGAGATATTCGGCTTTGGTGTTCAGTCGTTGCGCGGTCTGTTTTACGGCTTGGGTGAAGTCGGACGGCTGTGCTTTAGTTGATTGGGGTGTGATCGCCTCTCGCTGTAGGTTGGGTTGAGTAGTGTCAAGTCCTTGCGTATGAATCAGTAGGTAACGTGACAAACATGACTCGATTGGGCGATCGCACCAGGGTTCAGGTGGAGAAGCAGTGATGAGTGTCGGGTTTCATACTTCAACCCGAACTACAAGATCGGGCGATCGCATTAAGTTGAAGGATACAATGCGATCGCGAAATCAATACATCTGCACTTAGAGCTTCTTGAAGTATCTGGCAACTGGGAATAGCTCAAAGCCCACCTTTTCATAGGTGTGACGCGCTGGGGCATGACCAGGATCACCTCCAGTCTCAACCATAGCAATAGACATCCCAGCATCTTTCATCCAAGCCAGAGCGAATTCTATCAGAGCACTACCAATGCCATGACCTTGAAAGTCTGGATCGACAGCAACCATGTAGATTTCACCCATGCTGTCGTCTGAGTGTAGTTTCACGGCTACAAATCCCACAGTAGAACCTGCATCGATAGCAACCCATACGTTCGTGTCTTCCGCAGCACAGACATCCTCAACAGCTTTTTGCTGGCTCACACGCCAATGATTGGGATAGAATGCCTGGTACACCTCAGCGTTCATCGCGTTCTGAATCGAATCAAAGACTGGAGTCCACGCCCGAAGCGAAAGACGAATAACAGCATCAAGGTGGCGAGGCTCGTATGGTTCAATTTGCATTCCCACATGAACTCCAGTTAACTCTGCAAGCTTCATCCAACATACTACAATATAATACAAGCTCTGATAGCTTGGTTTTGAATGCTTACAGCAACTTGCCTCAATCGACGCCAATCGGTTTTCGCAAGTTTGAGAGTTCCGTTTCTCGATCTAGAATCTTGGCTTTTGCAGTCGCCCGTTCCTGGTGAAGCGTTTCCCGAAGATGGTGTAGAGATTTCTTCAACCGTTCAATTTTCTGCTGTGCATCAGTGTTTTGAAAGGCTCTCATCTGTGGTAAACCCTCAGCGTCTTGACCGGGAATACGACAGACAGCACCGCAAGTTGGGCAGTTCGCTCCCTCTAACATAACAACCTCCCGCTTACTGCTCTGCAAGCAGCTTGTAAATCTCACGCTTTACCTGAACAAGCAGATCGCGTACTCGATTGGCTTGCTCCACATTGCCACTTCGAGCAACTTGGGTGACAGCATCATTCAACTGGGTTAAAGTATGCCGCAATTCAATCAATTCAGAAGGCTTATTTTCCGTAAAACTGTCGTGAGGGTTTCTTGAATGAGAGTGCTGGTTGCGATCGCTCAAGAATTGTCTGCCACTCTCGGTAATCGTATAAACCCGCTTGCCCTCGACTTCCTCACTGGTCAAATAACCGCCTTCTTCCAGCATCTGAAGCGTTGGATAGACAGAGCCTGGACTAGGGCGGCGAAAGCCACCGCGACGTGCTTCTAGCTCTTTCATCAATTCATAACCATGCTGGGGACGCTCAGATAGAAGCCCAAGCAGAATGAACTTAATGTCACCGCGACGAGTGCGAGGCTCATCTCCCCATCCGCCACCCGACGAACCTCTGCGTCCATGTCGCCCACTCATAAAGAATGGATTGCTCAGTCCTTGTCCTTCTCCTGCCCATGCTGGTACAAAAAAACTGGGATGAAATTGTCTGTGTCTGAACATACTTTGCTCCTTGTGGTTGTGAGTTATCGCGATATATCGTTTAAATCTAAAACTAATCTATCGCGATATATCGGATTGGACCATCATAAGTTTTATATACCTGCTCAGTTGTCAATCACCCACTAACAATATTTATGTGATTCATTTGGCAGCATTGCGGTTGTTTGCCAGCACTTAGCATCACCGTTGTGCAGCCAAATAATATTTGGTCGCAATTGTCTTTGGTATGATTAGCGATATGAAATCGCCCAAAGAAGTTCTACACGACTGGGTTGCTGCCTATAACGCTCGCGATCCTTACGCACTCATCGAGCTTTATCACGATGATGCCATCAACCATCAAGTTGCTTTTGGTGCCCCACTTCAAGGGCGCAAGGTACTGCTTGAGAGTTTCATCGCCTTCTTCAATGCCTTTCCAGACAACTACACGCATCCGGAAAATATCTTCGAGGATGGTGAGTGGGTCATCATTGAGTGGAGCGGTGGCGGTACATTCTTGGGTGAGCTTGGCGGCAACCCACCAACCGGCAAGAGTTTTACACTACGCGGGTGTGGCTTCTTTCAGGTCATTGATGGCAAAATTCGTTTCCAGCGTGGCTACATAGACAAGTACACTTGGTTCACGCAAATTGGTTTACCAGTCTCATAGGCTTGTAAGTGTTGCACCACAACGAAGCTCAGCCGAGTGTCGGCAGCAAAGGCGGCTTAACTTTGCCGTGAGTCTTCTTAGTTTATCCGTGCGGACAGCACTAGGGCACACAGCACTATGGCACTATGAAGGTTATCTATTTGTGTTTAGGCTTAAGTTAGGGCAAGGTTGCCGGTAAGACACTGCTTTGAGCTGATGGGTAAAACAACGCTGCGCGTAGGTATCACTGCGATCGCTTATTCTCAAAACTCATGTGTAAGTGTCATAGCGATCGCTTTTTGCGAACAAGGAAAGCGGTGTCTGACGACAAGCTTCGAGCCTTCGGCAACGCTCCACAAACGCATCTACGCGCATATTAAAATGTAGTCACTAACCACGCATGGCGATTATGACTGTTGAGCAAATTGAAGCTGCCATTCTTAAGCTTCCGCCTGACGAATTTCAGAAACTTCCGAGCAGTTAGAGAAAGACATTGCTAATGACTTGTTAGAAGATTTAGCTATTGAAGCGATCGCTGATTTTGAGGCGGGTCGCTATCGGGCAATTTGATGTATTACCTAGCTGTCCGGTGCAGTGAGGTGTTAGACAAACCTGCCTCTACTTGCCTTGATTGCTGGGAATCAATTCATGAGTAGGTGGTAACTTCATCAGATAGACCTGATGGAATAATCTCACTACTAGAAGGCTGATTCCGCCAGAAATCGTTTCAATAAACCATTCACCATCTGTACTTTGCATAAGACTCTGACGCATCTCTTTGTCAAGAACTCGGACAGGATTCTGGTTCGTATCAAATTTGACTATACCATACGGAGTCTGGAATGTTGCGATGTTTCCATTGATGCTGACATCCCCTGTCCCAATCGGAACAGGAACACTTGTGGGAAAATTACTCATTTTGATAACTTCAAATTTCTCATGTTTTTTATATAAACCCTGATTCGCTCAGGGCTTACTCTTTCTTAATTAACATACCTCTCATGTATCAAGTGCGATCTCAACCCAGCACAAATAGATCGCTCGCATAGGTTAGCTTTTGCTGCACGCAGATATCAGCCTGATCGCTGTAATTGCCATATCGATCGCCTTTCGCGAACCAATAGAGCGATCGCTTTTGTATCTCAAACTGAAACAAAGCAACCGATTCAATCGCAAACTTGCCAGACTGGAGACGACATCAAGATTAAAGAATACTTAAGCTAGCGATATGAAGCGCTCTATTGCAGTTGGGCTACTGACATTTCTGGCTATTGGCTGTAGCACCAATCTTCCAACATCCTCCACTCAATCTCCCACACCTGTAGCAATTGCTGCCAAACCTGCTGCCAACACCTCAACTGTCCAAAGTCGGGATGTGTTTTATCTGAGCGATCGCTTTGGGTTTCGCTTCGTTTCCCCGCGTGGCTATGTCATCACGCCTACCGAAACGACTCAATCGACGAAGCCAAGTCCCCCGCTGGAAGTCCTAGAAGTCTGGCAGCAGAAAGATTTTTTGAACCGGGAGAATTTACCTGAAACTCCTCCGATCGTCAGCATCACTATTTACGACAACTCCAAGCGGTTGCCCCTAACCAGTTGGAAAGGCGAACTCAGCCAAAATGACGATCGCCCCCTCACCGTTGCGGGACAGAAAGCGATCGCTTACACTTCCACTGGACTCTACGAGTCTGATAACGTGCTATTCAGCAGTCCCGATGGTCGCTATGTATTTCGCCTACAAGGAGCCTACCTGCAAAAGAACGATTCCATCCGGCAGGTATATCAGGACACCGTTAAAAGCTTTACCTTCGATGCGATCGCTAGCACTTCTCCTAACAAATGGCGCATCAACTACAGCCGCCTCAAAAGCCTTTTGGCAGCAGGTGACTGGCGGGGTGCGGATGTAGAGACTCGCGCCATCTTCCAGCGATTGCAGAAACTCCAAGGACAGGGTGCTGACTTACTCTACGGCAGCAAAACCCTGCTCAATAGTCTTCCCTGTGAAGACTTTCTTACCATAGATACTCTCTGGTCGCAAGCCAGTAAGGGACGCTTTGGGTACAGCGCTCAAAAGCGCATCTGGCAGCAAACTGCCTCCCAGACGAAAAATCCGAAAGCACGAGTTGAGAAGTTCGGTCAGGCAGTGGGATGGTATAGATCCCAACCATTGCCGGAAAAGAATCCTTTTGGGGTAGTGTTAGCTGGAACCAAATGGCGGTTGGATTCAGAACTGAATTCTACTGCTACCGCACCAATCGGACAGTTTCCCTGGGCAGGAATTTCCTCAAACTTGCTGAGTGACATGCTCAGCGAACCCGGTTGTGGCAGTTGTACCACGGATGCCATTTATCTTGCTAGCGATCGCTATTATGACTACGTGCCTGCTTTGTTTACCAAACTCAATCAGTGTCAAGTTCGCTAGTTAGGCGAACTGACAAGTCAATGACTCGAAAGGTCAAATTAATCCGGGGAGGAACCGGACGTTTAGTCTTAGGAATTTGATGCTGCCAGTAGTGCTGCGTTGTCCCTTGCATCAGTAGAAAACTACCAGAAGTTAACTCCAGTTGATGGTTTAAGCCTTTCTCGGCTCGGTGCCGCAGTATGAACCGCCGCGTTCCTCCCAAACTCAGAGAACCAATGACTGGATTGTGTCCTAGTTCCGGTTCATCATCGCTGTGCCAGCCCATACTGTCGTTGCCATCTCGGTAGAGATTGAGCAACACGCTGTTGAACACCACACCAGAAACGGCTTCAGCCTTTGCCTTGAGGTCAAGTAGCGTGCGTGTCCAGGGAGAGGGGTGCATCGTGATGCCAGAGTAAGTGTAGGATACACCGGGATTGGCATACCAAGCCGTCAGTCTGGGTTGAGGCATTGAGCGCCCGTAGATGCTAATCCAGTCTTGTCGCCAGTCGATTGTTTCAGTCAGTTGTGTGAGCAAGCGATCGCTTTCCTCCCCATCCAGCAGAGACGGGTAGAATACGATATCTGCGTCAGGCAGTTGGAGAGGGACACTGAGCATAATACAAACAAAACTGAGGGCGGCAAGAAATCAGCTTTCCAGAACCCCAACCGACAACAGGTAATCCTGCCAGAGCGATCGCGACTTCCTCTGCACTGTACTCAGTATCTACCAGTTTTCCGGTTTGATAGTCCATGTACGCCTGCATATCAAAGTGTCAATAACCGCAAAGGTTAAACAAAATCACCTTACTTTCTCCCGACTCTTTGCACATTCGGGGTTCCAGAGAAAGTAGCGGCTTTCTTGAGTTGAGATTTCTATTGTCGCTGATTCCACGAAGCGGACGCTACGCGATCGCTCCTCTGAGCAAAACCTTGAGCAAAGAAGTGTTATGGTTCAGTATCAAAAACTGACTATTTTCTGCGGTGGGTTGGATTGCATCACGGGCACGAGAACTTTTAGGAGAAGGGCAATTGACCCAATCACACCAGCGATCGCTTCTGAATTATTTTTCTTTGTCTTGCTGTAACGCTTCTAACGTCTTGCTTCCCAATAACCCAAAGATAGTGTTCATCCCCATTTGCCAAGTGATAGTTGATATCTCAAAAAGGCGATTTTGCTGAGCAGACAGTTTTGAATAGGAGGCTAGCCAAAATGATGTCCCACCTGATATCAGTGTCAGCATGAACACGGTGAAAAAAACTTGCTGGAATACAGACTTACTCTTGATATTGTTCATTTGTCGCTTCAGTAACTGGAACATTGATGTCTCAAGAGTAGCCAGCGCCAATCCTCAGCATCGACCAACAGAAGTTAGTAATCAGTTAGCATTGATTCAGTATTTGCCTAGCAAGACTGAATTTTAATGTCTCCGAGTTCATCACAAGTGTCGCTTTTTGAGCAGGTTAAGCAAAAGTTTGATATTGATAAGCTCCAATCTGATTTAGAGGAAATAGGGCAAATTGACCCTAGAGATTGGGAATTCCTGAAGGGTGTACTTTGTGGCTTGGAGCAAGGAGAGATTGCAAAACAATGCTGCGTTGCAAAAGAGACTGTTAAAGTTGCTTTATCCAGGCGCGTTAGGCTCCATATTCTCAACCTTTTTCCAGACAAGAAGAATGTGGATTGGAAACGCCTTCCAGGATGGCTGATTGAGGCGGGCTATGGAATTGGAGAGAACCATCGCGTTAACTGGCAACAAGTTTGCCGAACCATGCTTGATCGCCAGAAGAAGTTCAGCACCAATGAAGTTATTGCTTCAGAAGCGATGCAGTTTGATTTACTGGATGATGAAATCTTTATCTCGCTGGCATTGGTTGAGCGGAAGGAGCCAGAGCGATTGAGCCAGAATGTTCATCCTGCAAGACCTATAGAGCAGTATGAGGAAAAACCGCCGATTGAGTATGAGCAGTTTCGGGAACAGATCTTGCGACAGGGAAAGAGCGATCGCATTGCCATCATTGGTGAACCCGGAGCCGGAAAGACAACACTTTTACAGCACATCGCCTTCTGGATTCTAGACAAAGAGCTTGGTCTACCAATTTGGATCTCTTTGGGTGACTTGATTAAAAACGGTGATTTGCAACGTCTAAAGGATTACTTAACTCAGGTGTGGTTGGATAATGCCGTGCGAGATGTTACTCAGGACGTTAAATCTGATTTTTTGAAACAGTTAAATGAACAACGAGTGTGGCTGTTGCTGGATGGAGCCGATGAAATTGTTGCGTCGTCTGGCATTGCACTACGCGAAATTAATAATCAGCTTCGCGGTTGGATAAGTCAGTCGTGCATTATTCTGACCTGCCGCATCAATGTTTGGGAAGTAGATAGCAATGCTCTTAGAGATTTCCAAACCTATCGCACAAAGGAGTTTCATTATCCAACTCAAGTAGAACAATTCATTGAAAGTGGATTTCGTAAAAGCAATCAACAAAGCGGTGAACGTCTTAAAACCGAGTTAGCCAACACTGAACGTACTCGGCTTCAACAACTCGTCAGAAACCCATTACAGTTGATGATGCTTTGTACGACATGGCATGAGCAAGAGAGCTTGCCAGCAACTAAGGCTGAGTTATACAAGCGATTTGTCAGTGAGTTTTACAAGTGGAATAGAAGCAAGTGGAAGAAAGACCTGAATTATGCATTCTTTCCAAATACAGTAGCTAAACAAGAAAAACTCAATAAAGCTCTTGGGCGTTTAGCGTGTCGTGCATTAGATGAGGAATCATCACCATTTCGATTGCCACACAATTTAGTTTTTGATGAACTGGGCGATCCCGATGAAGACGGTTCTTATTTTTGGTTAGCTCTTAATCTTGGCTGGCTTCAAGTTGCTAGAGATTCAGATAAACCGTCAGACAAAGTATACACATTCTTTCATCCAACCTTTCAGGAATATTTTGCTGCGTTATCGATCGATGATTGGCATGATTTTCTAAATCACACTTCTCACAATCCGGAGGAAGGAACTTATCGAATTTTTGAATTTAATTGGAAAGAGGTAATTTTATTGTGGGCTGGAAGAGAGGAAATATCCCCTCATCTCAAGGATATGTTTATTAAACAATTAATCTATTTTGACAGCAAAGAAAATTTTTATTGGTACAAAGCTTTTTGTTTGGCGGCTGAATGTATGTCGGAATTTGCTTCTCTAAAATATCTGGACAGCATTATAGATAGAATCATTGAATGGAGTTTCGGATATTTTGATTCAAAGGAAAAAGAGTGGAAAACTTTTATTAACCCGATTTCGTTTCAGGCAAAGGAATCCTTAGGAAGGATTAGCAATGAAAAAATAACCAAGAAATTGAGTAACTTAATAAGCACTTGTAATAATGAAAAAATACTTATAGAGATTGCTATTTCATTAGCAAATTTTGTTGGAGGTAGATCAATAGCGATACAAGTTTTAGAATACATAATTGATACAAGTCATTTTAGTAGTACATCTATAGAAGCAGCTAAAGTTTTATATAAAATCGTTCCTAATAATTCAATGTCAATTCAGAAACTCTTAGGTTTACTTAAAGGAAATGATTATAGAATGTCTGCTTTGGCTTTGAAGGAAATTCTTACAGATAAGAGAGAAGTAATAAAAATATTAGAGAGTAAGATTGAGAAATTCGAACAAAAAAATTTAAATACTTACCTTTTAGCTAGCACATTAAATAAAATCAACCCTGGAAATATTTTTGCTGTAAATACTTTGATACGAACGATTCCAAAGATAGAAAATGAATCTTTTTGTAGATTGTTAATTGATATACTAGGAGATATACTGGAACAAACAGCAAACAAAGAGGCTGTGAACACTTTAAGAGCTTTAATTAAGACTAGAGTCGATGAAGATGATGAATTTTTAAGGTACGAAGCAATAATTAATTTGAGCAAAATCGAACCTAATAATCCAGAAAATATTTCTGAATTAATGAAGATCGTGTTTTATGGAGATGAGCTAGCTTATTGGGAGCGTTTAAATGGTGCTGTAGTATTAATGCAATTATTACCAGATAAAAATATACAAACACCTATTGAAGAGCTGTTAAGAAAAATGATTATAGAAAATTCTCATACCGCATCTTTTTGTATGTTAGCTTCAGAGGAACTGGCGAAAATAAAGTCTGGTAAATCTTTTGCTCTCCAAACCCTACTGGATCTAGCTCAAACAAGTCAAGGTTTATCTGATGGTACAGATGTGCTTCACAAAATAAAAAAGATTATTACTAAAGAGGATTATTCGAAAATAATTAGAGTTTTTAAAAAATATCTAGTAGATCGGACTATAGAAATTAATCCTTGGTTTTATGTAGATTGTTATCAATTGATTTGGCATTGTACTCAAAATATGAGCTATTTAGAGTTTTATCGAGCATGGAATAATCTTACTTAAGATACCCTGTAGATAATATGTATCGTTTAGAAGCTGTTCAGATTTAAGCAAATACTATAAAAGAAGTTACGTTAAAGCGATCGCCATCCAAACCCCATCACTCCTAATCTGGAAACAGACCAGAGACTCTTATGACCACGGCAACGATAGCAACACCCCAAAGGGAAGAACCCCTCCTGTTTGAGGGATTGACCTGGAGAGAGTTCAAAGCAGTCGAGCAATTGTTAGACCGTCCAGGATATCGGCTTTCCTTCCTGGATGGAGTACTGGAGATTCGACGGATGCCAGGGGAACCCCACGAAACAGTTAAGAAGAGGATCGGTGCATTGGTGGAGCTTTACCTGCTTATAGCAGGGTTTGACTTCACCCCAACTGGCTCCATGATCCTAGAAAGTGAAGCTGGAGCCGTCAAGCGAGAGGCGGATGAATCCTATAGAACCCATTTGACATCTTTTGCTGGGGTGCTTGGCTTTGAAGTAAGCCGTTACTTTGCGATCAATGATAGAGCCTGCTTAAACTCGACTGTTTTTTGCAAGAACAGGGATAAAACCAGCTAGCTGCAAGGCTTTTAGTTTCAGGAATAGATCTCAAATGGGTTCTATACAAGAGGGCAATCGAATTTGGCTGAACTACGAGCTAAGTTACAAATTTTATAGATTGATCGTCAGGATTTTTTTCTTGCTTTTTTTGTCGCTCAACACGACTGTATTGTAGGGTGATGTATCCGTTCCCGGCGGAATTGGCAGCCAAAAACTGGGGTTTTTATGATCGAGTTCGCCCAAATCAATGCTTTTCGTTATATCGCCATCTGTTGCAAGATTTGCGGTAAGTTCGCCTTTATAATCTTCAATTAAAAAGTCGCTAAATAAAACGACTTGCCCACCCTCAGGATGTATACCAAGGATGACCTGACCACTGAAAGTTGTGCCTTTTCGTTCTTCATCAACCGTTGCCATTATGATTTCTGAGGGGTCTTGACCGGACATATCTGCCATAAACTTTTTCCTGGGCGAATTCTCAACAATTGAAAATGATTTTACAAGAGCGCTATGGGCGATCGCAAAACTCTCAGGACGTATTTCTGCATCGGTCTTGCAAATGTATAGCCAAGTTACTTCTGGTTATACGCCTAATTGGAAGATTGAGTAGGGATGAGTAGAGGCTGAAAGCGATCGCGAAGCGTTGCTGCTATAAGAGATCGCATCGCAGAAACCTGATAGAGGGGAGACGTTGAGAAGTTTCCGGATTCTGTTCTAGCAACCTACGAGAGCCACGGGAAGGGGTAGGCAGGAACACCAAGGTCAAATGCTTGTAGGTCATTTTCAAGGGGTCAGGAAGCGATCGCCTAAACAGCATCCCAGCACAAGAGGGTAGTACAGAGATAAGCTTTGCCATGCCTATAGAACCCATTTGACATCTCAACAAGAGGCTGAAAGTCTTTTGTTGAGATGTCAAATGGGTTCTATAAACTTACCCCTGGTCGAGTGCGTCCCGATCTGGCGATCGAAGTGGTGTTTACCAGTGGCGGCATTAACAAACTAGAGGTATACAAGCGCCTGAAGATTCCTGAAGTGTGGTTCTGGGAAGACGGAGTGCTAGAGATTTATCACCTGCGGGGAGAGGGCAACACTCTGGACTACGAAAAAATTTCCAGTAGTAAGGAAATGAAAGGGATCGATCTGGATTTGTTGTTACGTTGCATCAATATGGTGAATCACGTTGATGCCATCAAGACCTTTCAACAGGCACTCCAGAAATAGCTGGTCAAAGGCGATCGCGGCTCTGATCTTCGGTATTTCACTATAACGGCGATCGCAATTCCCACTGATGTGACTCAACTAGAAGCTTGCCAGCAGTTGATAGAGAAGGCGATCGCCGCATTGCGATGAGAACAAGTGCAAGCAGAACTACAAGCTCATTGCGTTTCCCACAACAGCGCTTTTCTCTACAATTGATGCCATGCCCATGCGTCAGCCAAAAAGCGCTCAAGGGCAATAGCTTGAATAGATGGAAACTGCTATGCGAACCCTTAAACTACCTTCTGGACAATTAATTCCGATTCTTGGTATGGGCACCTGGCAGATGGGGGAGAATGCCAGGAATCGCCAAAGCGAAATTGATGCCTTACGTCACGGACTCGATTTGGGTTTATCTTTGATTGACACTGCCGAAATGTATGGCGAAGGCGGTGCAGAGGAAGTAATCGCAGAAGCGATCGCTTCTCGTCGGGCGGAAGTCTTTCTAGTCAGCAAGGTCTACCCTCATAACGCCTCGAAACGAGGGACAATTGCTGCCTGCGAAAGAAGTCTCCAACGCTTGAAAACCGACTATCTTGACCTTTACCTGCTGCACTGGCGCGGTTCTGTGCCACTGGCAGAGACGCTGGAAGCATTGGCGACGCTTCAACAATCCGGCAAAATTCGCACCTATGGGGTGAGTAATTTTGATGTCGAGGATATGGAAGAAGCCATTGGGTTGAAGGATGGGAAAGGAATTGCTACCAATCAAGTCCTCTACAACCTGATGCGACGGGGAATTGAGTGGAATTTACTGCCCTGGTGTCAGCAACGAGGTATCCCTATCATGGCGTATTCTCCACTTGAGCAAGGGCGTTTGCTGAACCATCAAACACTCAAGGCGATCGCTGGGGAACGAGGAGTCACTGCGGCTCAAGTAGCGATCGCCTGGTTGTTGCATCAGGAAAATGTAATTGTAATCCCCAAATCCAGCCGCATTGACCATGTAGAGCAGAATTATGCTGCCCTGAATTTGAAATTGAGTGCTGATGAATTGGCTTCCTTAGATGCTGCCTTTCCAGCACCCACTAAACCTGTTTCCTTAGAAATGCTGTAAACACTTCTCCAAAGAACTCAACGGATTTATCTCGCGTTGGATAGTGTCTCAAATGAGCAAGAGTGCCTACCATGACGAGTTAACTTACAGAGCAAACGCATGGCTCAACGACCTGGAATCTTCCCCACCTTCTTCATCTCTGGCTTTGAGTGTTCGACGTTTCTCTGGAAGGACAAGCAGCGGCGGAATCTGATTAAGGAGACACAGCACGATCGCCACGCGCAGGAAGACTACAACATATTGCGATCGCTGGGGATTGATGTGGCACGCGAAGCGATTCCTTGGCCGTTAGTCGATCGCGGTGGCTGCTACGACTTCTCTAGCCTTGACCCCATGATTGAAGCGATGCAGGAGACGCAGATTCTTCCCATCTGGGATCTGTGCCACTACGGATATCCAGACGATCTCGATCCATTTTCTGATGAGTTTAGCGATCGCTTTGCCCGTTACTGTCGCGCCGCAGCAGAGTATGTAATTCCCCGCTTGCGTGGCCCCTATTTTTTCACGCCGATTAATGAAATTACGTTTTTCTCGTTCTGCGGTGGTGAGTGGGGTTGGGTTGCTCCTTATAAAACCACAAAAGAAGACCGTTTTCGCTTGCGATTGGCGTTGTGTAAGGCAGCGATCGCAGGGGTGAAAGCGATTCGGGAGGTAGAACCTGCCTCTAGGATGGTTCACATCGATCCCTTGGTTCAGGTGGTCGCACCGCGCGATCGCCCGGATCAGATCGAGGCAGCACATCACGAAACCTATGTGGATACGTTTTTGGCGTGGGATATTCTCTACGGGAAAGAGCATCCTGAACTCGGCGGTTCCCCGGAAATTCTCGATATCGTTGGCGCAAATCACTACTCTTTCGGTCAGATGGAATACCGAGAACACGGCCCCCATCAGGCGCTAGAACCCGACGACGATCGCATCAAACCGCTTTGCGAGCTAATGCGCTGGGTGTGGGAACGCTATCGCAGACCGATGATCGTTGGCGAAACCAGTGGGATGGAAACAGGCAGAGATGAGTGGCTAAAAGACGTAGTGGAAGAGTCTCTAGCAGCGGTTAATTCTGGGATGGATCTGCATGGAATTTGTTTATTTCCCGCTGTTGATATGCCGGATTGGCATACTGGAAAGTGGCTGCACAATGGGATTTACGATTTGGTGGAGGAAGGGGATAATCTGAAGCGGGTGCCTTGCGAAGCATACGTTGCAGAACTGCGACGTTGGCAGAAGGAACTCAATCGGGTCATGACACTTGATACTGATCCGTTGAGCGATCCAGTAGAATTGCAAGATGTGATTGACGCGGCTAAACGATTGCAGCCAGAAGCCGATCGCAATTGGAGTTAAAGATTTAATCCAGCAGTGTCATTCATCTGTAACTTTTCCTCGCATCGTCTTAAGTTGCGATCGCTTAAAGTCTTGATGGCTGTCGGAACAATCGCCAAGAGTCAAAGGTTGCTCATAGGCTTTCTGGCAATCAATGCAGCATGGGCATTGGGTAAAGCAAACTGACCATAACAACGCTGAATTTCGACTTGGTAGCCCACTTGTTGCAACATCGTGGCAATTTCTTCTGCTGCATATAGTTGCTGGCGATGAACCTCGTCATCTCGACGATAATCGTTTCCTACTTGCCGAAAGGTAATGATTCGCCGAGTCAAGATGTGCTGTGAATCTTCCTGTTTTTCTACCAAAACAATCCAATCTTCGCCTTCAGTAAAGCTTTTGACTGGAGTTGCAGAAGTCAGCTGTCCGGGTTCTGCAATATCAAAGATAAAAACGCCTCCCGGCGCGAGAGCATCATAGATGCGTTGGAACACCTGGGTAAGTGTTTGGTGGTCGGGGTCAAACAGGTAATTAAAACATTCACTAATCGAAATCACCGCATTACAGTCAGGAATTTCGACCTTGAACAATGAGCCTAGCTGAAATTCAGCCATAGGAACTCGACAACGGGCAATCTCAATCATGTCAGCTGAGATATCAACTCCCAATACTTGGTAGCCTGTCCTAACCAACTCCTCAGCTGACAGACCACTACCACACCCCAAATCTACAATCAGTCCATCCTGAATGCCATGCTGTTTGAGAATTGCCAGAATTTCTGGCATTGCTTGCAGAACGTAACTCCTGAAGCCGACATCGTGAATATAAGCAAGGTCTTTTCTGTACCACTCACTCATCCGTAACTTTTCCTCGCATCGTCTTAATCTGACTTCGCTTAGTTTTACTATCCAGACGCTTTCTTTGAGAACAGCGAAGCGCAGATCGCACTTTTAATCAAGTTTTGCAATCGTTGCAATGCCTCTTCTCGGTTCTGCTCCTGGCTGCGGTGTTCTTGAGCCTTGATGACAATCACCCCTTCCTTGGTAATGCACTGGTCGGGAAGCTTCAACAGCCGCTCTTTGTAGCGATTGGGCAGCGAGGAAGCCAGGATATCAAAGCACAGATGAATCGCACAGGATGTTCCAAATCTCTATTGTGTAGGAGCCGGAACCCATCCAAAAGTGGGATTACCAGGGGTTATGAGTTTCCAGAAAATTGTAGCAGAGATAATTGGTAGGGCAAGATAGTTGCGTTGTTAGGAATGTTAGGAATGTAGAGATATTTTTATTGACTGTATATTCAGTCATAAATTATATTGAGGATGAAACAATCGATCCTATCAGCCCAGGCTGTTGCTGGAAAATCAGGCTGAAACGTTCATTGTGACTGTCCTACAAACCTGAAAGGAGACAGACATGGATTTGCATTACGAAGTTCAAGGTAAGGGTGAGGCGGTTGTCCTGATTCATAACGCAATGGCAGATTTGCGGGATTGGGAGTTCATTGCCCCGCAACTAGCCCAGACTTATCAGGTCATCACTTTTGACGGACGCGGTGCCGGACAGTCACCCCCACTACTCAAACCTGCCCACTATGTTGAGGATTTGCGGCAGTTGCTTGACCATCTCAATCTCGATCGCGTGATTCTAGTAGGACATTCGATCGGCGGTCAAATTGCGACCGATTTTGCCCTGGCTTATCCCGATCGAGTAACCAGGCTGGTGCTGGTGGCTCCGGGATTATCGGGCTTCCAGTTCTCACCCGATGTTCAACAATGGTACGCGCAAATCAATGCAGTAGCTCCAGATTTGGAAAAAATGGTTGAGGTGTTGTTGAACCATCCTGTGTACAGTGTCGTGATGTCCAGTCCACAGCGCGATCGCATAATTGAGATGACAACGCACAACATGAAACGGTCTTTTGAATGGAAAACCTATGAGATGCTCTGGGCACAGCCACCCACCATTGATCGCTTAAGTGAGCTTCAAACCAAAACGCTGTTTATCATCGGCAAAAAGGATATGCCTGACCTTTTCAAGGTTGCCGAATTATTTCAACAGGTACCCGACATTCACTTTGCCTACCTTGAAGGAGCCGATCATATGCCTACATTCACTCATGCTGATGAGGTTTCGAGTCGGATCGTTCAATTTCTCAGTCAGTAGAAGCCATGCCACGTACCCCAGCAGAAAATGAGCGCATCCGTCAGGCAACGCGGGAGCAAATCTTGAAAACGGCGATGGATTTGTTCTTCACGAAAGGCTATCACGCCACGTCGATTGAAGATATCGCCAAACAAGCGCAGATTTCAAAGGGACTGCTTTACCACTACTTCAAGGGTAAAGAAGACGTTTTGGCAGCAATGGTCGATGTGCGGCTCAACGATCTGCTGGTTGTCATGAATGCCGCCGTTGCAAAGTCAACGCCTGCTGGGCAAATTCGCCATATTGCCGAGGGTGCGTTAGACGATGTGCGACGGCAACCGGAGGTTTTCCGATTTTATCTCAATCTGTTTACCCAACCCCGGCTCGACCCGATTGTGGCGAAATACAGCCAGAAGTTGATGGATGAGCAGGCAAAGCAGTTTGAAATCCAGACGCAGATGTTCAGCGAGTTGGGAGTTGCTAACCCACGACAGCGATCGCTCTATTTTTCCTCAACACTTCAGGGCATCATGCTGATGTTTTCAACCTATCCCAACACCTATCCGTTAGATGCGGTCAAGGTACAGGTGATTGCGGAGTTTTGTGGAGAGGTAGACTGAATGTTCGCACCATCTCATTCATCCGTAACCTTTCCTCGCATCGTCTTGAGTTGCGATCGCTTAGTTTTGCTATCCAGACGCTTTCTTTGAGAACTCCGAGTCGGTTTGCTGGGTTTACGAGGTTTGGGGAGTGCGATCGCACTCTTGATCAAGTCTTGCAATCGTTGCAATGCTTCTTCTCGATTTTGCTCTTGGCTACGGTGTTCCTGTGCTTTGATGACAATGACACCTTCTTTAGTGATGCGTTGGTCGGAAAGCTTCAACAGCCGCTCTTTGTAGCGTTCAGGTAGTGAGGAAGCGATGATGTCAAAGCGCAGGTGAATGGCAGTTGCCACCTTATTTACATTTTGTCCCCCTGCCCCTTGCGATCGCACCGCACTCATCTCAATCTCATGCTCTGGAATACTTACGGTGTTAGAAATTTGCAGCATGATTGATTCGCTTGATTATAGACAGTGCAGCATTGCACAGAAATTGTTGCCCAGTTTCGCTCTATTGGTGCTGATTCCAGCATAAAGTAGCAGCCTCGCCTCTAGCTCCCTCTCTAGCTGCAATATATCAAACACGGAGTTTTTCTTTCACTATGCCTAGAAACGTTCGCTTTGTACTGCAAGTATTTCCTCGACAACGCTTGAGTGCTTTCATACTGTTCATGCCATTGGCGATCGCTGCACGTATAATTTGCACAACTGGAGGCTTTTATGTCCCAATCTGATTTGGAATACCGCTTGCATTTAAGTTGGAATGCGAATGCTCGTGCTTGGACAAAAGCAGTCCGCGAGCAACTAATATCTAGTCGCCGCGTTGTGACTGATGCCGCCATTGTGGAGGTTTTGGTGGCGCTGCAACCTCGCCGCGTGCTAGATGTTGGATGCGGTGAAGGTTGGCTGGTACGCGCATTAAACGAACGCGGTATCCAAGCCTTTGGGGTAGATGGGAGTCCTGCTTTAGTTCAACAAGCTCACGCAGCAGGTGGTGGTAGGTTTCGCACCCTCTCTTACGATCGGATCGTCAACGACCCAAATCAACTCGATGGACTATACGATCTCGTAGTCTGTAACTTCTCGCTGTTAGGGGAAACCATTGTACCGCTGCTGGCTGCGCTGGGTACAGTTCTAGTACCTAATGGGCACCTAGTTGTGCAGACGGTTCACCCGTGGAGTGCCTGTGGCGACACCGCCTACAAGGAGGGCTGGCGAACCGAGTGCTTCACGAGCTTTGGCGAGGACGAGTGGGAGCCAATGCCTTGGTATTTTCGGACTATCAGTTCGTGGCTGACAGCTTTTAACCAAGCAAAGTTGCAGATACGCCAATGTATTGAACCACTTGAGCCAACAACGCAGCATCCTCTATCGCTTATTCTCGTGTCCTGCGTAGAAGAACAATTCAGAGGATCTGCCTTATATGATGAGAAATAGTTGAGCAAGCCCCAGTTAGGTTAGTTGTGTTTACAACATCTCGTCTCATCTCAAACTGGCTCTTAGTTGCACTACCAATAGCCCTATGCGCTTGTGCATCATCTGATGCTGTCGTTTCAACTCCAAAAAACGTAATTGAAGCCAAGCCACAATCCTTGCCACCATCCGTAAATAATGCTGAGAAACTCAACAGCATTCAAGAAGAACGTTACTCGCTGCTCATTCATCGAGTAGACAAGCGCTTGGAGGTACTCAATAACCAAAGCGTTCCGATTTACAAAGCAACTATCGGCATTGGTAAGGGCGGACTCAAAGACAAACAAAACATGAATGACTTTGTTACTCCCACAGGCGAGATGAGCGTAGACTTGATTCTCTACAAAAAGTCTGAGTACAACCAAATTGCCCAAGATAACGTTAAGCGTTTTGTCAAAGTTACTCAGTATCGCAACTTAGTTAATCCTCAGCAAGGATTAGTTCAGCTATTCAAGAACATGAAGCATCTTGACTTTGATGGGAACGGTAGCCCAGACAGTGCCTATGGAAATGGCTATATCGGACTCACTTCAACGACAAGCATCACGGGTCCTAAAATGAGTACATTTCAGGGAACGCCTTACTGGTTTTCAATCGCACTTCATGGTACACCCGATCCTGACAATATTGGTCAAGCTAACTCAGGTGGCTGCATCCATCTGGACTCAAACACTTTGCAGCAGTTAATTGAGAAGGGTTGGGTGAAGTTAGGTACCAAAGTAACGATTGTTGATTAATGTATTGACGTGGTTGTGTTTTCTGCGATCGCGGTAATGCTCTTTATTCACAAATCAAGCTGACTATAAATAAGCTAGTTTTCCGCTAAACTTGCCCCTTCATAACTTATTATTCGCGCCTTTGTATAGTTAGCTTCTGCAATTGGCATCGCACTCCGCACTTTTATACCTGAAGATTTGACAGAAGTTTGTATTGATTGGCTGCAACTGCGCTCAGAATTTGGTACCTTATTGACGTTTTGCCCGCCTGCCCCTTGAGAGGGCATTGCAATCATCTCAATCTCATACTCTGGGATACTCACCGTGTTAAAAATTTGTAGCATAATTTAACAATTGTCCAGAGATGAGTCGCACCAGTCGTTGAGCAGATTTCGCTCTGATTCGCCTTTATTCATTATCTCCTGACAGACAAAGTAAGGAAAATAAGCCGATGGATCGATTGAATTTCAATGTAGTCCAGCAGTTCTGGACGATCGCTAAGTCCTATTGGTCAGGGGATGAAAAATGGCAAGCCAGAGGGTTATTGCTGGGCGTAGTGCTGTTACTGCTGGCGTATACGGGATTGAGTGTAGTTCTCAACAACAAGCGAGGAGTGCTGATTTCAGCCCTCTCAGCCCGTGATGAGCCACGCTTCTGGGAAACTGTCATCATTTTCATCGCTGTGTTGGTGATCTATGCACCATTGCTCGCAGGCTATACCTATCTGCGCGATCGCCTCAGTTTGCAATGGCGGAAATGGCTGACTCATCGGTTTGTGGATAACTACTTTCGCGATCGTGCCTATTACAATCTGCATATCTCAGGCACTGAAATCGATAACCCAGATCAGCGGATTGCAGAGGATGTTAGGAGTTTTACCCAGGAATCTCTCACCTTTGTACTGGTGTTGGTGCAGTCTGTGCTGTCAACGATCGCCTTCAGCAGCGTACTCTGGGGCATTTCTAAACCCCTGGTGTTGTTTCTGGTGCTGTATGCCCTAATTGGGACAGTAGTAACAACTTTTGTATTTGGTAAGCCGCTTGTCCGACTCAACTTTGAACAATTGAAGAGAGAAGCGAATCTCCGCTTTGGTTTGGTGCGGATTCGGGAGAATGCGGAAGCGATCGCATTCTATCGAGGGGAAGAACAGGAGTCAAACCAAGTTAAGCATCGGTTCCTCGATGTGTTTGAGAACGTCAAACGCCTGCTGGTTTGGGAATTAAACTTAAATGTTCTCACCAACGCTTATGAGTTCATCCCCTTCGTCCTGCCTGCCCTAGTTGTCGCACCCGCGATTTTTGCCGGGGAAATGGAGGTGGGTAAAGTTTCTGAGGCACAGGGGGCTTTTGTCCGCGTCTTTTTCTCGCTCAATGTTGTCGTTGCCCGCTTCCAGCAATTGACCACTTTTGGCGCTGGGATTAATCGTCTTTATACCTTTGCCCAGTTTTTAGAACAGGCAGAGGCAGATCGGGCATCCGATGAGCAACCCAGGATTCAGACGGTATCAGCAGATCGGCTGGCAGTCGAACATCTCAGCCTGCAAACGCCTAACTATCAGCGCACATTAGTCGAAGATTTGTCGCTAGAGTTACCTGCGGGAGAGGGACTTTTGGTGATGGGACCAAGTGGTTGTGGTAAGAGTTCGCTGCTGAGAGCGATCGCAGGTTTGTGGGATTCTGGTACAGGGAAAATTGTTCGTCCTGAATCCGACGAGATCCTATTTTTGCCGCAACGTCCCTACATGGTGCTTGGTACTCTGCGCGATCAATTGCTGTATCCCAACACGCATCTTGAGGTTGACGACGAACACTTAAAGCAAGTGCTGGAACAGGTTAATTTAGCAGGTTTAGAGGAAAGATTTGGCGGTTTTGATGCCCAGGAGGATTGGGCAGATGTCCTCTCTTTGGGCGAACAACAACGGCTAACTTTCGCCCGGTTGCTGCTGAACAAACCCAACTACGCCATCCTAGATGAAGCAACTAGCGCCCTAGATTTGGATAACGAGGAACGGTTGTATCAACATTTGCAGGCAAAAGGGACTACTTTCTTAAGTGTGGGACATCGTGCTACGTTGGCAAATTATCATCAGTCATTGCTGGAACTCTCCCAGGATAGGACTTGGCAGCTTAAACAACCCCTAGCTCTTGTCGAAGAACAACCGGAGTTGTTGGAACTTCCATCGACTACCTAAAGGGCGATGGCAGAAGCATCCCATTTGTGAAAAAATACCTGCTGATTGAAATAGCCAAGTCAATGGAAGCTGGCAAGCACAAGTCCAGAGATAAGCCAATCCATGACCATAGACATATCAAATCTAAGGTTTAAATCCCGTGCAGTTCGCTAAAGTTTAAAAAGATATGAATCGTATTGATGGAGAATCCAAATCCCAAATGATACCGCTGTGGAATAAATCTTTTAGTGCTTTTTGCTTGAGTCTGCTTGTGATGTTCGCAGGGAATATCGTTCTGATTGGTTGTGGTGAAGCCGCTAAAAATTCCGAACCTGTACAAGAATCGGAAAAAGAATCCAACCAGGGTAATCAGGCTGATGATGACGATAACGAGGGGCAAGAGACCACTGGCTCATCCGATCAAAATGACGATGAGGAGAAGGATGGACAAGAGGAGAAGGATGGAGAAGATAAGGATTAGCAGTGGCGATTCACCTAGCGCGCTCGCTTGATAGCCGCAGCCACCGATTCGCGTGTACTCTGAATTTACACGCGAAAGGGACGACTTTTTTGAGTGTCGGGCATCACTCTACGTGGACAAATTACCATCAGTCTTTGCTGGAATCCCAGGCTCAAACGTGGCAGATTAAACAACCGCTAGCTCTGCTCAAACATGGCGAAAAGGAGTGACATTTAGCTCCGCTCTCCAGTCTGCTAGTGGTTTTTCCCAAGCCTCTTCCCACTTCTGCCCTAGAAAGGGTTTTGCCCGATCCCCCAAATCGTAGCTCTGCTGAATGAGACTTACAAGCGGGTTTAAATCGCTGTTCATCTTGATCGTATTCAAGGTGATTGCGGCAATCAACATCACTGCAAGGGGAGAGCGATTTTGCGCGAGCGTAAATGCTTGCAGCCCAATCTCTCCAACAGGATCGGTGCCAAATCCTGTAACGGTATGCCAAATATCATGAGTTTGTCGCATACGCAGTGCTAAATAGCTTGTGTCATCTTGAAGTTCGACTTGGCGATAAAACTCTGGATCGAGGTTGGCTGCTCGCATATGAGAGGCATAGGCAAAGCCTAACGAATCTTCAGGCAGCTTGAGTAACGCTTCTAAATTGGGAGTCGGTGCAATATATTGTTCTTCAAAAAGTTGAGCGATTTCAGGATGGGACTTGAGATAGGTAATCGCGGCAGCAGAAACTTTATGGTTGGCTAAGGCAGCAGCAATATCAAAAACTGCCTCGATATCTGTTCCGTTATCGATAAAGGCAAGGAAACCTTCCAAACCTTTCAGAAGTTCTGGAGTAACCGAGCGACTCATATCAGCATTGATAATGGAGGGAGATTTTGACATTGGGAAACCTTCGGTAATCAAAATGAACGAACCCTTAGCGGGATAACTTCAGATATCTGGATCTAGACCCGCAGCTCTTAGCCGCTCTGCCAGTTGTGCTGCCCTATACTCTAGCTGCGATCGCTCTGTTGCGTTCGGCTTCTACCTCAGACACGCAACTTCCTTGTGCATCATACTAGCGCAGCCACCGTCTGTTTAGGACTATTTTATGGATTCTTGAATTGCCTGATTGCGACTATCGATGGGGCAAATTTTTGTAGCAATTGAGCAGGAGCGAGATGCCTCCGGCAGGTTGCGCGATCGCCAATCTAATTACTTCCTAGTTCCCCGTGGGGCGCGTTCAGCATCTGTTCCAATCCACTGCTTAGAATTCACTACGGTATCGATTTTATTTTCCAATTCTGTTAGTTGAGTCGGTGCATCAGGTGAAGGAAGGTAATGGTGTACTGTTTTTTGTTTCTTGCCGATTGTCAATGAGGTGATGGCAGAAGGTGCATCGGTGTGTCCACCTGTATAGCTGTCTTGAAGCTTGAAGTAATTGAGCTTTTGAAAGTCTGCAATGAGCTTTCTCGCTGCTGTTTTACTGATAGTTGTTGTTCGGGTGCCAGTCACTTTCACAAACCGTTTGCCCTCGTAAACCACCTTGCCATTGCCATAAACAGTGAGCTTATAAATGGGGCAAAAGCCAAAACAGGCTGTTCGTTCGAGTGTCAGCGCAACTTGTGGTGAGACTTGTTGAGGTTGATTGAGTAGCCTTTGATTCGGAGTATTGGTTTCAGCCGCCAGGAACGGGGAGTTAGGAATAGAGACGCTTAGAACACTACTGGCTACACCGATGATTAGACTTAGAAGAAGTGGCGATCGCATTATCGTTTGGCTCCAAATCAGAAAGATTCACTTAACTTCGAGTCTATTCGGCTGTTTCAGCTCTCAGTTCCCGGTTTCTAATTCAGAAACCGGAAGACGATGTAGGAATTTTCTATTTTTAGGCTAAATTATCGGCTGTTGATGCAATCGGGAAATCATTGGTGTTCTCCGTAGAAGAGTTGAGTTCTTACACCGCAGCGCACCCTAGAACAACTCAGCTTTGACAACCGAACGCACAGCGATATCTTCAAGAGGTGCAGAAAGCAAGCGATCGCTTGTTTAGCCTCTAGAATTGGAAGCATCCAATGAGCGACTCCAACTCATACATTGATTCGGAAACCCTATGTCCTGCCAACACCTCAATGAAGTGACGCTGCAAAACCTAATCCCTAAAGCCAACTATCCGGTGTTTCGCTGTGAAGAGTGCATTCGGATTAATGGTCGCTGGGTGCATCTTCGCATTTGTCAGACGTGCGGTAAGATGCTGTGCTGCGACTCGTCAGAACATCAGCATTCTCGTCGTCACTATGAGGAAACCGGACACACTGTAATCAGTTCAGCGGAGTTAGGAGAGCAATGGCTGTGGTGTTTTGTGGATGAGCAGCAGAAGAATTATTGAAGATGCGCTCCATTGGGGCATCTCCCCAACTTACAAGTAATTTTAAAGGAATGCGATCGCATAATCCTTCCAAACACTAGATCGAAGAAGGAGCGATCGCCTTGATGCTACAGGTTAGGATTTAGGGTAGGGCGTTCTGATTGAAGTATGGCAAAGCAGGAAAATCCCCTCACGGGAGAAGCACTCATTAAGGAAGTCTGTCGGCGGATTCGGGTTGCCCGTAGCTACTGGGATGCTCACAATAATGCTGCTTGTCGGGGAGAACGCGATCGCGCCTTAGCCCTTTACAATACGCTGACGAAAGAACAAAAAGACCAGATTCCGCAGCAGTTGCGGGTGTGGCTTCGCTATCGCAGTGAAAAATACTTTGGTGCACACCGAACACCGCCCAAGTCGAAACGAAAGCCGAAATAGTGTTTTCCTTGGGTTGTCAGGGAAGTGCGATCGCGCAAATCAGATAATGGTGATTACCTATTCAAGTAGGTATTCTTGCAGCAGCATCTTTAAAGAGAAGATCATATGTACTAGACTGTCTAATATAACTTAAGTCTAAAACTTGCTTCAAATAGCTGCAATATCTGTACTATGAAGGGTTGAGCGTGCATTGGAGGTATTTCTCTGAATCTGGAGCAACTCTTAGATGAACTTGGATATGCTCAGTCACTAAACTATCGTGCTATTAGCGAGCCTTCGCAAGAGCCATTGACTGAGCACCTTTTCCGTGCAGCTAAGAAAGCTGGAGTGCAGGGAACCTATCTTTTTCAAACGAGTCCCCCGGAGCAGAAAACTCTTCCACCCCGTCCGGCTGTCTATGTTGCTGAAGCTAAAACAAGAGATGAGGCTAGAGAGATTCATCGCAGGCTCTGGAATTTAGGAAATGCACCTTTTCTAGTCATTCTCCTTCCTAATGAAATTAGAGTTTATACAGGGTTCGACTTCTCTTTAGAAAATGAGAAGAAAGGCTTAGTAAAGAAAATAGAAGAGATAGTTGATCTCACTTTTGAGAGTATTCGAGAGCAACTTGTAGATTTTAGGGCTGATTCTATTGATTCTGGAAGGCTTTGGGAGGCTCAGGCAAAGCATATCACTCCTGAAAAGAGGGTAGATATGCATTTACTCAATAATCTTAGGAAGTTAGAAGAATACTTAGAAGGATTGGGATTAGAGCTTCCAATTATCCATGCATTAATTGGAAAGTATGTTTATATTCGCTATCTCTACGATCGAGGCATTCTCTCTAAGGAGTGGTTGGCAGAGAACAACATAAATTTAGATAGTGTACTTGGTCGCAATGCAACCTTAGACGGATTGCTCCATTTAACTCAGATTCTAGAGGAACGCTTTAATGGTGCTATTTTTCCTTTACCTTCAAACATTGAAGACATAGCCAAGATAGATGAAATCGTTGCTCTGGTAGCGTCTACTTTTAAGGGAGATGATCCTATATCAGGGCAGCTACATCTTGACTTTGAAGCTTATAACTTCTTCTACATTCCAGTTGAAATACTGTCCTCAATCTATGAGCAGTTCCTACGGACACAAGGAACGGGTAAAAAAGTTGGTGCCGTCTATACACCTGAGCCTGTTGCAGATTACTTGTTATGTGAATTAGAGGAATCTAAACCCTTACAAAGAGGAATGAAAATCCTTGATCCATGCTGTGGATCAGGAATATTTCTAGTTTTGGCTTACCGTAGACTTATTGAACTTGAGTTAGTTCATCGTGCGCCTGGGAAATTGAAGCCTACGGAGTTATGTAGAATTTTGTGTGAAAGTCTCTATGGCATAGAGCGGAATAAAGAGGCTTGCTATGTAGCTGAATTTAGCCTCATTTTGACATTACTGAACTATGTTGAGCCTCCAGACTTGCATCGAAATGAACAGTTCAAATTTCCTCCGCTCCACAACACACAAATTTTTGAATGTGACTTTTTTGATGATAATTCAGTTTTCTGGAAACAGAGTAAAAAGTTTGATTTGATTATTGGTAATCCACCTTGGATTGAGCTAGAATCTCATTCTGAAACAGAAAAACCTGCTTTAAATTGGATTAGTCAAAATTCTGAGCAAAAACCAGTTTCAAGTAACCGTGTCTGCGAAGCATTTAGCTGGCGAGTGGTTGATTTGCTAGATGATGATGGCTGTATAGGCTTGCTTGTTCATGCAAAAAGTTTATTTAACAATAGTTCAGAAAAATATCGCTCAGAATTCTTTAAACAATACAAAATTGTAAGGATCACTAATTTCTCCAGCCTTCGTAAGGTGTTATTTGATGGAAGAGCAAAAGCACCTGCTGCAACATTCATATACCGTCGAGCTAAACAAAATAGTATTAAAACTCCTATTATCCATTATGCTCCCTTTGTAATCAATCAGATGTCTATTTGTCCTTGGGGAAGCCCTAAGCAAAAAGCAGGTTGGGTAATAACAATCAATGGTAACGAAATACAATCTATCTCGCATGAAGAAGCAGAGGCTGGAGATTCTTTAACTTGGAAAATAGCGTTCTGGGGCACTCATAGAGACAAACAAGCTATTCAACGCTTGAAACGACTTTTTCCAAGTACATTAGGTGCAATTAAAGAAGAGCGAAATTGGTTTCTTTGTGAGGGGATTCAACTGCGAAACAAGTATGAAGTTGATGAGGCAACTCTTGAGCAAGTTGATGAAATCAAAGGATTGAGACGTTTTAATGTTAAAGCTTTACGTAATCTGCTCAATCGATTCATAGTTCCTGAAGATGCTCTTGAAATAATACCAGAAGCAGAACAATTTGTGCGGAAGCGGGGAGGAATGGCTGGTCTAAATTTGGTGAAAGCTCCACACTTGGTACTCAACTCTTCCTATGCCATGTACAGTGACCAAGATTTTGTTATTCCTAGTGGTCAGATAGGACTTTCAGCTTCTGGAGAAGATGCTGATTACCTACGAGCTTTATCCATTGTTCGTAATTCTAGTCTCATTCAATACTATCTTTTTTTTACAAGCCCCCAATTAGGGATTGATCGAGGCCGAATTACGCTTGATGCATTTGAAAATCTACCAATCCCTTTGTTTTCAGAACGTCAAGTGAGAGAACTTTCACAGCTTCATAAAAAATTGGCTAGAAGAGAAAGTAAATTTTTGGTAAATAATGAGAATGTGCAAGATGAGCTAGACAATGAAGTTGAAGATATTCTAGATATACCTAAAAACCTAGGTGTTTTGGCAAGAGATTTTATGAAAATACGGTTGAGTATAAATGAAGGTAAATCTCAAGGAATTGCTGTCAGCTTGCCTTATTTAAAAGATTTACTTGATTATGCAAAAACTCTTCAACGTCAGCTTGATGATTTCACCGAAGGAAGTGGGCTTCGACATCAAGTTATATTGACTTACTCAAAAAAAATAATTATATGTTCAGTAGAGTTTGTCCGCTCAGATAACCCTATAGATGTAAGTGTTGAAAAAGCTGAGGGAGACTTACTTTCATTTCTTGCTTACATTCAGAAGAAGACAAAGCAACGTTTTAGCCAATGGGTCTATGTGCAACAAAGCCTGCGTATTTTTGATGATTCAAGAGTTTACATCTGTAAGTCTCCACGTTTAATCGACTGGACTAGAACACAAGCTCTCAATGATTCTGATGACATCATTGCAGAAATACTTTCTGCAAACCGTGAACTACATGAGGTAGTTCGATAATGGGAGCGGAGAACCTTAACTCAACGGTATTAAGTGCATATTTCTTTGGTTTTCGACGAGATGCACATCAGCTTCTTGCTTGGGGTTATGAGGATTCATTGACTCAAATTCACTGTGATCTTGAGGAAGAAGAGATTACAGGTTTGATAGTAGAATCAATGAGAAAACGCCTAAGAAGATTAGTTGATCCTAATCTTCCTGAACGTTTTGACAGATATTTTGTAGACGAGGAAAGGCTAGTTTCAGTTGAGGGGCGAACTGGCAAACGTAGGCGGAGGCTAGATATTGTTGTTGAGAGTAGCCTCAACTATCTAAGACCAGAATACATCTTTGAAGCCAAGAGGCTCCGAAAGAATGGCTACCCCATTGGTGAATATGTAGGTAAAGATGGATTGCAGTGCTACATCAAAGGGATATACGCATCCCAGTATCCTGAAGCAGCGATGGTAGGTTACATTCAAAGCGATGCTGCAACATATTGGGAAAACGAATTAAAGCGGAGATTTAATCACGACCCAAGCAACGATTTGTGCATCAAACAGATATTACAGAAAACACAAGTTCTCACATCTTTACCTGATGCATGGGTTAGTGAACATGAACGAGTAGTAAGTGGCTCGATAACTGTGTATCACATCTTTCTCAACTGTTCAGCATCTTCACCATAATCGCAATAATTCCTCACAATTCTGCCAGAGTTTCCGAAGAACAACTGAGCTTTGACAACCGAACACACAGCCATATCTTCAAGGGGTACACAAAGCAAGCGATCGCTAGTTTAGACCTTAGAATTGAAAGCATTCAATCAGCAACTCCAACTCATACACTTATCATGAAACCCTTGGCCCTATCAACACCTCAAGGAAGTGACTCTGGAAACCCTAATCTCTAAAGCTAACTATCAAGCAATTCTAAAAGAAGGCGATCGCAAACGAAGCCGCATCCATTCATGCCTCTATCTTGGGCGAAATGTTGCCAAGCCAAGGGAAACAGAATCATTCATCAAGAGTCATTAGTTAGTAGTGAATCACTACTACTTTTGCCTTGAGTATGAAGAAAACAACTGCCTTAACAGTGACCGTCCTCGCGATCGCTACACTTGTGGGGACATCTGTGGCACAATCGGCTGGCTTCTTCGCTCAAGCACCAACCCCTTCCGTAGCTCAAGCTAAACCATCTTGGGAAAACTCCAAGCTAGTTCACAAGTTGCCCACTGTCGCCAACTATGCCAAGTTTAGCTCTAATGGGCTTCTACTCGTCGCTAATGGTGAACAAGGTAAAGCCATTCAGTTGTGGGATGTCACCAAAGGGAAATTACTCTCATCTATCAAAGCCGACGATACCACTTCCTTTGGCGATGTTGCCATCAGCGCTGATGGACAGTTTGTTGCCAGCATCATCTACTCGCAAATTGATAAATCAATAGAGGTTGGTCTGTGGAATAGCAAAACCGGAGAAGCGATCTGGAAAAAACCAATTGTTACCAATAGCGCAGAGTTTCGCTCGCCTATTGATTCTGGGGAAAATTTCCCGGCTAGCATTATTTCCAGCTTGGAATTTAGCCCAAACGGACAATCTATTGCCAGTAGCGCCCGAAAATATTTTGGTTCCGAAAATCCCCAGATTCAGCTATGGGATGTAGCAACCGGCGAAAAGCGTTTTGTACTCAGGAGTAATATCAAATCTTTACGAAGGATGAGTTTTAGCCCTGATAGCCAAGTGTTAGCCAGCCTCGGTTCCAGTCAATCTATCCTCAAGGGAGGAACTTATCACTGGCAAGGCTTGATTCAACTTTGGAATCCTAACACAGGTCAACTCCTCCATACCCTAAAAGAAAAAAATGAGTTACTTCCCCAGAGCATAGCCTTTAGCCCGGATGGTCAAATGTTAACCAGTCTGTCAAAAGACGCGATATATGAAGCTCACCTCCGCACTTGGGACGTGAAAACGGGTGCAACTGTGCATACTGTTTCGGCTTCGGTAGACAGAACGGATGATCAGTTATCACTCAGTCCTGATGCTAAAACCTATCTGGTTGCTGGTCAGGTAGCTGGTTCACGTATTATTAATGTCGAAATTCGCAAGGAATGGCCTCTTCGTGGTTTTGATGTGAGTAGTGGTGCTAGTACAGGATTATTTAGCCCAGATGGTCAGATGTTGGCTGTTCCAACGGTAGCAGGAATTCCGATTTGGCAAGCTTCTGGTAATTAGTAATTGGTTACTTACCAAGGCAGCACTTCTCCATTGGCGTGCCAAAAAGTGCCTGTATTCTCCAGCGTCAACTCATCAATCCGCGCCAACAACCCCTTTACAGACTCTTCCGGCGTAATGCCAGTAAAGTTCGTCATACGACTTTGAACTAACCCTGGATGCAGAATTGCCACTGCGATCGCACGCGGTTTGAGGTCGAGAGATAGCGATTTGCCAGCCATCGATAACGCCACCTTCGACATCCGATAGCCATAAGAACTGCCAGAGGTATTATCTGCAATTGAACCCATCCGACTTGTCATCAGCGCAATCTTGGAACCTGCTTTAAGCAGTGGCAATAGGGCGTGAGTCACTCGTAAAGGCCCCAGCGCATTCACTTCAAACTGCTCTCGAATGCTCTCAAAATCCAAGTTTTCCAGCGTCACGCGCTTGATGATTCCGGCATTATTAATTAGAACATCAATCGTCGTGTCACCCAGGCGATCGCGTAAATCAGCAACCGATGCATCAGAGGTAATATCAATTCCCTCGTCAACCTGCACCCCTAGCTGCTTCAACTCCTCAGAAGCACTGCGACAAATGGCAATTACTTGCTCTCCCCGCGCTTGCAGTTGACGACAATATTCGTAACCAATTCCGCGATTAGCACCCGTAACCAGATAAGTTGCCATGCGAACTCCAATGTCTTGATTAGAGGGACATTTCTAGACACTCATAGCCTATCTGAAACTGTCGCTTACCATCGTGTTCCAGAATGTTGCCGGGTGCGATAATTACCCGAACAAAATCTCAAGTGGGAATCTGTAGAATTGACTGCTTTAGCGCTGATCCTCCGACCTTCAGGCGGGGAATGAGCTTAAAGTGTTTCAATTTTCTAGCATCGTCAGGTCGAGGATGGCTTGTAGCCCAGCATTCGGAAGTAGAGTCCTTTTTGGGATAGAAGTTCGTCATGAGTGCCTTCTTCAACGATCTCGCCCTCCTGCATCACAAAAATGCGATCGCAGTCTACGGCGGTTTCGAGTCGGTGTGTCACCAAGATAATTGTTCTTTTGCGACGCAGACGCTGGAGGGTTTCTATCACCCATTGCTCGTGCTTCAAATCTAGCGAACTCGTGGGTTCGTCGAGGATAAGTATTGGAGCCTTCGTCGCTAGCGCCCGCGCGATCGCTAAACGCTGCCGCTGTCCGCCGGAAAGGTTCTGTCCGCCCTCGCTGAGCATCGTATCGTACCGCTCCGGCAAGGCTTCGATGAACTCAGCCGCCCCGGATTCCACCGCCGCCTCCCGAATCTCTTGTAAGGTCGCTTCCTCGCAGCCATAGGTAATATTCTCCGCGATCGTTCCGGGGAAAAGTGGGCTGCCTTGCGTAACCAGCGCCATGTGTTTGCGGACATCGGCAACCTTAAGGGTGCGGATATCGAAACCGTCCAGTTGAACGCTCCCGTTTGTTGGGTCGTAGAAGCGCGGCAAGAGATTGAGCAACGTGCTTTTTCCCGTCCCGCTTGGACCCAAAAACGCTACCATCTGACCCGGTTCGATAGTTGCATCGATCTCCCGTAACACGGGTCGCTCAGGGATGTATTCAAAGCTCACGTTGGAAAGGGTTAGGGTGCGGGGATGGGCGGGAAACGATCGCGCATCAGGCTCGTCCTTGATGGTGGGTGGCTCGTCGATTACTGTAAACACGCGATCGCATGAGGCTACGAATGTCTGGATCTTGGTCGTGAACCCCAACACCCAACCGATTGGGTCCCAGAACTGATTAAGGTACGCCAAGAATACGATCAGATCGCCGAGGGTCAGGCCGTTCGGCACCTGGCGCAAAAACTGGTCGCGATAGACCAGATACCCGCCGTAGCCGAAGATTACCCCGCTTCCCAGAGCGAAGACTACCTGAACCGCGAGCGGATACAGGTTTTCCTGCCAATGGAGCCGCATGGAGGCAGCGACGCTGCGATCGACCACCCGCGTGAAGCGCCGCGACTCCGTCGCTTCTCGACGGAAAGACTGGATGAGTCCGATCAACTCTATCGCTTGCTGCATCGTCGAGGTCATGACCGCATCGGTCTGCTTTGACTCAAACGCACGACGCCGAATCCTTCCCTCGAAGTACCAGTTTGCGACTAGCAGAAGCGGCGTGAACGAAAGTGCAAACACGGTGAGAAGGACATGGCGCGACAGCATAATCCAGATCATCGCCGTCAGCGTCACCGATGCAGCGGTAGAGCCGATCAGCGTATCGATTACCCCCCAAGGGCCGAGGCTATCGTAGCTCAACCGATAGATGGCATCGCCTTGCGATCGCGAACCGTGCCAGCCAAGACTGAGCGCCTGCATTTTGTCGTAGAGTTCGGTGCGAACCCGCAAGGTTCCGTTGTACTGGATGCGGTAGTTCAACATCTTGCGGAGCATGATGACGGTATCGCTCACGATCCTAATGAGCATCGCCACGAACGCCATTCCGAAAATTTGGTTCAGCTTGCCTTCACCAAACGGGGCAAGAAACAGCCGATGAATCCAGTTGGGTTTCGGGGTTGGGGAGAGAACCGTATCGACTAGAATCGCCATAGGCCAAGCGTTGAGAAGGTTGCAAAGCACCGATGCCCCAATCAAAAATAAGAGCGTGATGATCAGCCAGATGTCCCTACGAAAGTAAGAAATAGACCGGAGGACGATCCGCACCAACCAATGTTGGTATATTGACCGCTTCACCATTTTTGGCGGATTTTCCCGGCTCTTCAAAGATGCTTTGAGTGGAAAAGTCATGGATGTGCTGGGTGGCTCTAAGCAGAACAATGAACACCAATTGGACAATTTCAGAGAGTCGGGGGTCAGAAATCAACTTTGGTTTTTAACCCCTTGAAAGACGATTCAAAACTCCTGAAACCCTTGAAAAATTCTAGGTTAGGTAGGACGTAAGCGTAGGCGCGTTCATGCCGTAAGACCTGCCAGTTCAAAAAAGCATCAATCAGTTGGGTGAATCAACTGGGTGATGTGCGATCGCAAATTGCTTTGTTAAGGTCGGGCTGTTGTAGCTGTTATGACGGCAACATTTGCATATACAACTGCCGTCTTATTGGATTGTATCGGCGAGTCATAAAGTTTTTGTCCTACCTGAGCTATATACCTATCTATATGAAAAATCTCAAGCAATTGTCTTGGAAAAATGCGCTCGCTCTGGCTGTTATGGCAACAATTGCCACTGGCGCGATCGCTAAACTCCCGTCAACAGCCCAACCCTCAACCCAACCCAGTTCAACAACCGCTAACTCCAAAAGAGACTTTGAGCCAATCTACAATTTAAGCGGGCATAACAGCGATGTTACTTTTCTAACCTTCAATACGAATAGTCAAATCCTGGTTAGCCATAGCCCTGGTACGGCAATCAAGCTGTGGAACCTCAAAACAGGTAAGCTGCTGCGTACCCTGAATGAAAAAATATATGCCGCAGGCGTCGTTGCAATTACTCCCGATACCCAAACCTTGGTGACTGTTGACCGTAAGGCACAGGATAATGACAAAACGATTAAGGTGTGGAATCTGAAAACGAATAAACTTCTCCGCACCTTGAACGGTCATTCACAACCAGTCAATCACCTTGAAATTAGTGCCGATGGGCAAACTTTAGTCAGTGCCAGTAATGACAAGAAAGTGTTGGTGTGGAACCTGAAAACAGGCAAACGGCTACAGACTATCAATCCCCAATCAACCCCAATTCGGTCGATTGCCCTCAGCCCAAACAGTCAGATACTCGCGACTGGCGGTGGAGAATATGTGGATCAAAATACCAGTACGGACACCAGCATTCAGCTATGGGATATCAAGACAGGAAAACTGCTGGGTACTCTCGAAGGACAGACTAGCCCAATCAGTTCCATTGCGATCGCTCCCGATGGGCAGACGCTTGTCAGTGTTGCAGATTCCATCAAGATATGGAACCTGAGAACAAAGCAGCTTCTCCACACCTTACCCGGAGGTTCCGCTTCCATTTCAATTAGCCCTGATGGGCAGAAACTGGTTACGGCTGCTTGGGATCATTCAGTTAAATTGTGGAATTTGCGGACTGGAACGCTACTTAAAACACTGTTTGAGCCTTCTATTAACGACCAAAATCTTGGTCGCATATACACAACCAGCATTGCCTTTAGTCCGGATGGCAAAACGATTGCCATCGGTTCTGGGGGTGTTTTGTCCACTTTTGGAATCAGTGTTTTGCGGGGGTCTTTTTGAAGCGCCGATCGCCTTTTGATAAGTTACCGTCATCAGAGCAATTCATCAAAACGGTGTCTTTGTTTGTAAATGCAAAGGTTGTCCAGATTGCGGATGCACAAAGCGAAGTTCCCTGGCGTGCAGATGTAACCGACTGACAGTTGCACGACATCCGTAAAGGCGATCGCCTAATATCGTTACCCCAAGTCCTCGCGGATCGGCTGCGTGAACCCGTAGCTGATGGGTGCGTCCAGTTAGGGGGATAAACTCTATGCGAGTCCAATCGCCTTCCCTAGCGATAACTTGGAAGCGAGTCAAGCTAGGTTTACCGCGTTCATCGACTTTTTGATAGGGACGATTTTCCGGATCTCCCCATAAAGGGAGTGCGATCGCACCTTGCTCAATTGTCACCGAACCGGAAAGTAAGGCTTCGTAAACCTTGTAAACTTGCCGCCGCTGAAACTGCTGACTGAGTTGACGATGGGTTGAGCGATCGCGTGCCAGCAAGAGAATACCAGATGTTTCTTGATCCAGACGATGCACAGATGCGATCGCCATGCCATCCGGTAACAGATGACGCAAGCGACTGAGGACACTATCAAAGGTGTGGTGATAACGACCAGGTACTGATAGGAACCCTGCGGGTTTGTTCATCGCAATCAGCCATTCATCTTCATAAACAATGGGGACCTCTCCCCACACCCCTCCCCTAATAGGGGAGGGGCTTCTTACTCCCTCTTCCATCCCCTCCTTTTTAAGGGGGGGGAGGGGGGAAGGAAAGGGGGGGGAGGGTTCCCATCCCGATAGTAAAAATCCCATCAGTGGCTGACAGCGTTCTGCACAGGCTCCATAAAATTCTCCCTGAATTTTGTCACCATCGGCTGATGATGACCCCCACCAAAACTCTGCCATTGCCAGTGGCTTCAGTCCATGCGTTGCCGCATAGTGCAGCAGCTTAGGGGCGCAACAGTCTCCGGTTCCAGTGGGCATAGAGCCTCCTGGCATCAATTCCTGCAAAGATAGAGACTCTCCTGCAAAATTCGTCAGCCTATACGCCGCGTGCATCTGAGTCTGCAATTCGCGGGATAGTTCTTTGCGCTGTTGTTTAAGTTCGCGCATCCGTGCTTGGGTTGCTTCAATCAATTCCTTGAGTGGCTGCAACACTTCATTCTGCTGGCGTTTGAGCATTCGTCGCTCAATTCCATGCTGACGACTTTCTTCGTCAAGTTCTTCGAGGGCAATCGTTAGCGCCTCTCCAGTCAGCGTTTCGCAGAGTATCTGACGTTTTTGGTATCGTTGCTGCTTACAATCTCGATGGCGATCGCTCATTTCTTGCAACTGCTGTTCAAACTTGCGAGAGTGCGTTTCGTACTGCTGCCATTCTGGAAGTTGCTTCAGGGTAATCAGTTCTTGCTTAATCGCCTCCAGTTGGGCTAAGGTGCGGGCTTCTTCTAGGGCAACTTCATCTCGTCCCGGAATTGGCGGCACCCAGCCCTCACTTGTACGATTACCATTGAGAAGACCGGAGAAAGCTTTAAGTATCTGTTGTTCGCCATTCGGCAGTTCAACCAGCAGGATGCCATACATCTTGCCTTCATCAGAATAAGGATCGTTGTTGGCAAGGTGTTCCATTAAACTTCTAGCGATCGCTTCTGCTTCCGGAGTGCGGGGTAGTCTCAGTAGTTCACCACTTTGAGGACAGCGCCCTTCATACCAATAGTTTTGAATACCTTTGGCAACCTCTGTAGATAGTCTCTCGCGGGTATCTATTTTCTCATGCACCGATGATTACTCCAGCAACGCCGACAACAAAAAGACCCACAATAAGAATCTGCCATGCGGTTGGGAGCTTTTGCAGTTTAATGGCTTTGTTACAAATTAAAAATTTGCACATTGCCTCTAGTCATCTATTTAAAAGCAGTTCCTAAATAACCGCTGCAACCTTGGCAGTATCACTTATTAAGTGTCCATCTTCCATGTGAACAATGCGATCGGCAATATCCAAAATGCGGTTGTCATGAGTCACCAGTAGAATGGTGCAACCTTGTTCTTTTGCTAGTGTTTGCATCAGGCTAACGACTTCACGACCGGATTTGCTATCGAGAGCAGCAGTCGGTTCGTCAGCAAGAATTAGTTTGGGATGGCTTACCAAGGCGCGGGCGATCGCTACCCGTTGCTTTTGTCCACCCGACAGATCGGCAGGATAGTAATTGATCCGATTTCCCAATCCTACCTGTTCTAGCATTTCGGCTGAGCGCTGGCGCATCTGGTGTGGAGAAATATCCCTGTGCAACTCTAAGCCCATCTTGACGTTCTGGAGTGCCGTTAAGCTACCGTGCAAGTTGTGCGCCTGAAAGATATAACCATTGTGCCGTCGCGCTTGTACCAGTGCTGTCGGATTTGCACCACAGAGTTCTTGTCCTAACACCTTGAGACTACCCGATTGGGCAGATCGCAGTCCACCAACTAAAGTAAGCAGTGTGGTTTTGCCGGAACCAGAAGGGCCGGTCATGATGATAATCTCGCCAGCATTGATTTCTAAACTGATGTCAAATAAAACTTGTTTGCGTAGTTGACCTTGACCAAAGTAGTGATCGAGGTTGTGAATAGAGATGACAGGTTGAAGAGACATAATAATATAAACCTAAAACATATCAGCCGGGTCAGCGGATTGCAATTTGCGGGTAGCGATCGCTCCAGAAAGGGTACACATCACCATCGTCAACATCAGCACGAAAATCCCTCGCGCCACAGTCATGTACAGAGGCAAATTCGTCGCATTACGAGTCAGGCGGTACAGTCCTGCGGAAATGGCAATACTAGGGATAAAGCCGATGATTGCTAAGATAACGGCTTCTTCAAACACCACCATAAGTAGGTAGCGATTGCGGTAGCCCATTGCCTTGAAAGTGGCGTATTCTCCCATGTGTGCGTTCACATCCGTTGAGAGAACTTGGTAGACAATAATGACGCCAACAATGAAGCCCATTGTCACGCCCAAGTTAAAAATAAATCCAATCGGTGTATTCTTTGCCCAGTAGCTTCTTTCAAACTCGATAAATTCCTGCCGAGTCAGAACCTGAACATCATTCGGCAAGTGTGCTTTCAAAGCTTGTACCGTTTGCACTGCATCGGTTCCGGGTTGCAGTTGCAGTAAGCCGACACTGACGCTGCTTGCCTGTCTGCGGGGAAACAACCGCAGAAAGTTTTGGTCGCTGGTAATCAGGTGTCCGTCTGCACCAAAGGAAGATCCGATGCGAATTTTGCCAGCAACGGTAATACTATGCCGCTCAATTTCTGTCTTCAGTGGCTGGTTTTGTTCGAGTTGCGCGATCGCTGCTTTGTAGTCTCCACGGCTACCGCTGTCAAACAAAACTGTGTTAGGCAGCTTAATCTGGTTTAATTGTTGGTTAATGTCTGGTTGCTCAAAGACTGAGCTGTTAGGGTCAAATCCCAACATCAGCATACTCGTTTCGCGCTGGGTGGTGGGATGCTTCCAGTTCACCATGTTGGCGTAGAGTGCTTCCGCAGACTGAACGCCTGGAATATCCATCGACTGGTACAAACGCCGTCGCGGGAAGGACGACATATTTGATAGATTGCGAGCTTGAGGGCTGAGCAGAACGACATCGGCGCGAACGCTATTGTGGACTAAAACGGCACTGTTGAATAGCGCACTCTGAAACCCCAACTGCATCAACATCAAGACATCTGCAAACACAACACCCGCACAAGCTACGACCAGTTTTCCTTTTTGATGACTCAGTTGTAGCCATCCTAAAGGTGTCCGGCGTTGGAGTTGTTGGAAGCTAATCATAGTTCAATGACCACCTTAACTTGCTGATTCGTGAGTCGGGCAGCCTTGCGAGTAGAATCTGCATCCAGACGGATTTTGACTTCTACAATGCGCCCATCAATATTGGCGGACGGATCGCTGTTCACAATATCTTGGCGCAGCACTTTGTAGCCAACCTGTTCGACAGTCCCGCTGAGTTCGCTGTCAATGGAGTCACTACTTACCCGCGCCGTTTGCCCTGGACGGATGTTCTTGATGTCACTCTGATAAACTTCTGCGATCGCAAACATCTGCTGAGTTCGCCCAATTTCGGCAATTCCGTCGTTGCTAATTAGTTCGCCGGGACGGGTGTAGATTTTGAGGATTTGACCATCTTGAGGCGATCGCACGGATGCCTGCTCTAAGTTTGCCTTGGCTTGCTCAACGGCTGCTAAGGCTTGCCGAACATCGGCGTGGGCTACCTGCACGTCTACTGGGCGCACCTCTGCAATTCGATCCAAGGTGGCGCGGGCTTCATTCAGTTGCTGTTGGCGAGAATTCCGAGTGCGATCGCGGGCGGCTTGCGCTTCTTGCAGTTGCTTTTGGGCAGTTGTCAGTGTCAGTCGCTTACTATCGCGTTGGGATGCCGAAACCGCTCCGTTCTGGTAAAGCAATGCGTAGCGCTGGTACTCCACCTGTGCATTTTGCACTTCCGCTTCCAGACGGGCAACGGTAGCGGCTTGCGCGTTCAAGTCCCCAACCCGTTCAGCTTCTAGTTGGGCTATCTGGGAGCGTTGCGCCTGGATTTCGCCCGTCTTCGCCCCTGCACGCACCTGATCCAGTTTGGCTTGGGCAACTCGCACCTGTTCTTGTGCCTGCATCACAGATGCCTGGAGGCGATCGCGACTGTTGAGTACCGCAATTGCTTGTCCCTTGCGAACGCGATCGCCTTCTTTGACTAACAGTTGATCCACTCGATTCCCCTCCGCAGATGTGGGTGCAGAAAGCGCGATCGCTTCCCCTTCTGGCTCTAGCCGTCCCAACGCCGTCACGGTTTTGATTTGGGGCGTACTGATCGCTGTGGATGGGGTCGTACTGGATTGCTGGATACGCCCCGCCCAAACGGTATATGCCATCACTCCACCTGTTGCCAAGGTTGCAGCGATCGCCAGCAGAGTCAGTGGTCGAGAAAGACGTTTAGAGGATGGATTACCTGCTGCCACTTCTTGCATCATCTGTCAGATTCCCCAGTTCTAGGAAGGGACTAAACTAAACGGTTTAGTTTTCATACAACTAAACTAAACGGTTTAGTACAATAACGTCAAGGGAGTCCTGAAAATTCTCTAGAACTCCTCAAAGCGAATACCCCTAGAATGACTGTGACAATCAGATCAGGAATGAATGAGACGGACGAAGATGACGGAACCGAAGCAGGATGGGTTAGCAGAGAAAGCCGAACAGATATTGACAGGCGCAATGCAAGAGTTTCTGGTGCATGGCTATGCCGCGACTAGCATGGATCGGGTGGCGAAGACGGCTGGCGTATCCAAACCAACGGTTTACACCTACTTTCAAGATAAAGAAGGACTGTTCACTGCCCTCGTCCAACGGTTTGCTCAAAGAAAGTTTTCCATCATCCAACGTTTTCTGCCGTCGGAAGGAGATGCTTTCGTGGTGCTGCGGCAGCTATTAACGAAGGCACTGAATGAGATCATTTGCGATGGTGAAGAAATTGCCCTGTTGCGGCTAATTATTGGCGAGTCTGGACGCTTTCCCGAACTGGCGCAAATCTTTGTTCGCACGTTGGTAAAACCGGGCGTTGAAACATTGAGCCAGTATCTGGCATCGAGTCCAAACTTAAAGATTGCCGATCCCGAAGCAACCGCACGTATTTTTTTAGGTGCATTAGTTCATTTCATGATGGTACAGAAAATGCTTCACGGTCAGGATATTCTGCCGATGGAGAGCGATCGCCTGATCGATAGCTTAATGAATCTTCTCAAGGAATCCGAAGCTTGAGCGGAGTTGATATTAGCAACGGTTTGCACATCCTTGTCACCCCGAACAGTTGATGACAGTTCGGGGACTACCGATTGAGTTGTGGGCAAATATCTAGATATGCGATCGCCACAAATTTACCAAATGGAAAACTGCTTCCAATCGTTGCAATCCGCATTGGCGATTGTTCAACCCGAAATTCCTTTGACCACCACAACGATAGACCCTTGAATGGCATTCCTCTAATTCCATTTTTAACCTTGATTGATTGCACTAGGTTCCATGTAGACAAGTTCCCAAATGTGGCTATCTAAATCTTGAAACCCATGTGCGTACATAAAACCGTGATCTTGTGGTTCATTGTAAGTTGACCCACCAGCGGCGACTGCCTTGCGAACCATTTCATCGACTTGTTCTCGGCTATCAGAAGATAAGCAAACCAGCACTTCTGTGCTTTTGGTTGCATCACAAATTTCTTTCGGAGTAAACGTCTTAAACTTGTCGTGAGTCAATAGCATCACGAAGATGTCATCGCTGACGATCATGCAAGTCGCCGTTTCATCAGTAAATTGGGCGTTAAAACTGAAGCCAAGTTTTGTAAAAAACTCGACAGACTGATTGAGGTCTTTTACAGGCAGATTCACGAAAATTTTAGTAGCCATGTTTTCTCCTTTTGAGAGTTCATTGAATATATGGAAGTATCGGCAAGACGATACTAATGTTCCGCTTGAGCCGTTTCACAAAAGACCACCAGTTGACTGTCTCATGCGTGGCAAGGGAGACTCAAGCCGTCGCCAAGAACTCATCAAGGCAGTCAAAGCTGGAGTTCCACCCACCAATAACCCCCATTTCCTCATGCTTCCGGCGGTCTTCGGCAGACTCATGCACAATGCGGAGTGTGAGCTTGGTCTTGCCGTCCAAATCCTCGAAAAGCACCGTCATCACGATTCCCTTTGGCAGATCAGCGTTCACGACCTTTTCAAAGCCTTCATCAAATTCATCAGTGGTAACAATCCGTTCAAGAGGCACGACTTCGCGGAAGACACCTTTAACCGGGTACTCCGTACCGTCTGGGCCAATCATGACGTAGCGCGATTTACCGCCTGGACGCAGATCCAGCTCAGTCACCTTGGTCGTGAAGCCTTTCGGCCCCCACCACTGCGCTACGTGTTTCGGGTCAGTCCACGCCTTGAATACGAGTTCACGGGGTGCGTTGAAGACGCGGGTGATGACGATCTCGCGTTGACCGGAGGTCGGTCGTAGACCCTCGCTTTGAGCATCAATGGAATCATTTTTATTGCCCATCTTGTTTCTCCTGGGTTTGTAACTCGTGCAGGTAATCATCCAGCCGATCAAGTCTCTCTTCCCAAAATTGGCGATATTGCTCGATCCAATCCATTGCGTCCTTGAGTGGCTCCGCTTTGATCTGGCAGGGTCGCCATTGAGCCTCTCGACCCCGCGCGATCAGTCCCGCACGCTCCAGCACCTTGAGATGCTTGGAGATGGCAGGAAGGCTCATCTCAAAGGGTTCTGCTAACTCCGTGACCGATGCCTCACCCTTGGCTAGGTGAGCTAGGATTGCACGCCGGGTAGGATCGGCAAGGGCGGCAAAGGTGACGCTCAGTTGATCGGAAGACACTTGTATTTAACCATCTAGTTAATTAACTATAAGATTAAATAAACTGTCCAAGAATGTCAAGTGCTGATTTAAGCGATCGCTTGCTGCGTCGTGTTACGTGTACTGTCTGAGATATTTAAGAACAATTCCTTGGATCTTCATAGGGCCCAAGAAATCTCTCCCCGTTGAAATGAATCATGTGATCGGGTTGATCTGCTACCCAAACTTCTGTTTCCCAAGAAATCTCAGCAAGATACCGAGTCATTTCCTTACGGCTTGGGAAAGCCGTAACAAAAACTAATCCCTTCCGACTCGACTGAAAGAGCCGCTTTAATTCATTGTGACGTTTCAAGTTGACTGGACCATGACTAATCACAGCTTCTATCAATACAAGCCAATCTTGCCGCTCATAGTAAACTACAATGTCTGGCATTTTACCGTGAGGATCTAATTCAATCCCTATTTCTCGGAATTTCTGAGTTTCATTGATGATGAACTTATTTCCGGCATCGCCAACATACAGAACTAAACCTCCAGGTGTAAATCTGGGACAGAAGCTTTCCAAAATATCTTTTATCAATATATTTTGCCCACCTGATGATAGCTGAATGGCTTGACCATTAGGCAAACTTACGGGAATCGTCGGGATATTTCGCTTCCTAGACTGCAATAGATTTGTGACTGAAACAGCATAATTTCGACGGGCTTCTTCCCATTGCTCAGAGCCATAGGCTTTAAGAAGTGACAATGCTTGTTGATGAAGTTGATAACACCATTTGGGGCTGTTAATTGGTCGATCAGGTCGATCAGGATTCTCAACAACTATCCCCATCTGCACAAACTGGTGCATTGTCTGCCGTCGAACTGTTTCGCGTGTATTGGGTGCGTATTGTTTTCCGTAATAATCACGAAACCAATCCATCATTTCTGTAATTCCGCGTCTTGGTGTTGTCGCTTGATTCCAAGATGTTTCAGGCCGAATGTCTGCTAATGCAAGTAAGCAAAGTGCTGATCGTTCGTTCTGCTGCTCTCTGGGAGCAGAAATATCTTTGAGAATTGCAAGTGCTTCCTCAATGCGTTTGCCAGCCTGAACTGCATTTATTGCTTCGCTCATAATTGACAGAGTTTTGTGTACAACCGTATCAAGTTGCTCTTGATCAAAGTGAGAATCACTTATTTGTTTTCCAAGTCGCATTAGATCATCTTTGCCAGGGTATTTAATTTTACGCAAATCCGTTGCGTTGACTTGTGTGTGTCCACTGAACTGTCGGAAGTAACTGTCAAAGAAAGTTGAATTGAGAAATGCAGATAATCCTCGTGCAAGGTCGGGATTCATCCCCTTACCTTTAGCATGGTAGTAATTAAGATGATTCTCTATGCCTAGTGTTGGCGCATCTACTGGAGGACACACAGCAGCAACAATACGACGCTTTTCCTCCTTAGCAGAAAACCGCTTTGTTAAAACGTACCAACCCGATTGAACTAACCATTTTCCTGTTTCTTGGTTTTGTTCAATTGCGAGCGACTTGCGAGGATTGTTGGGTGGAAATAAAACTTTCCCTGCTTTCATAGCTTCTGGGTAAAGTAGTGGAACACTTTGCTCATCCAAGTAATTTCTCAAAGCTGATTTGAGACGAAAATCAACAACTGGGCCTGTTGAAACTTCTAACCCAATTTCATCCAAAGTGGATGGAAATTTATCCATTTGGACTTTCAAAGCATCTTCAAGAGGGTTTGTGACAATATGAATAAAGCTTTCCGAGTCATTTGTTTCAACAACTTGGTTATAAGGAATGACTCGTAATTCTAAAAAATCATTTGCATTGGTTCCAGAACTACTACTTATTTCTACATAATTAGGCTTTTCTCCGGACTTTAAAGCATGAAAAATGATATTTTCTTGCAATACGCCATCCTCGCAAAAGGCGGTCGAGCGGCTCTCAAAAACATGAACTTTTTTAAGTTCGATTTTTTCAAGAAAAGCTTTACGGAAAGGACGATAATAAGCACCATTACAGAAACTTCTAGGCGTAATTGCAACTATCTCTCCGTCGTCGGCAAGCTGTAATACAGTAAGCCAAACAAACGCACTATATAAATTTACAGTTTCAATCCCAAATTTTGAAAGAATTTTCTTTTCTATTGATTGGCTGTTAATTTTCTTATAAGGTGGATTCAGAATCGCGTGAGTAAAACGAATAGAGGACTTACTAAAAAGCGGCAAATTTATTTCAGTAAAGGACTTTATAAAGCTTTCTTCATGTAAACAGTAATTTGCTTGAATCCCTCTGCTTTCTAAAGCTACACAACACTTTATGAGGCATTCTTTCAAAGATGATAAAAAATTTGATTCAACTTCATATGCTGTTATGAAACAGCTCTCAACCTTGTTAGGATTTGCCAATAGTCGCTCTACAAAGGCAGCCGTTAATGCCCCAACTCCGGCTCCGGGATCTAGAAGGTTGACGTGACCGGATAAACTGCTAAATTGTCTCGCCATAAAACGAGCAACCGGAGCAGGAGTCATAAACTGTCCCAATTCACTACGCTGCTTCAAATTTAGCTTTGAAGAGAAATGAATCCTGGCGATGTCAGCCGAGTCTGTAAGGAACGTCGTCATGCTCTCAATTTAGTGTTCGATATGAAGACATACCATATATTTGTCTTGTAGTACACCTAACTCGTGATTCGGCAGCTCCTGTCTAACTTTTTAAATTGGGATGTTATGTAGATATTGTTTGTATAACATCCCAACCGTCTTCATAACAGACATATTTTGCTGCCAACTTTTGAATCTATAGAGTTTCAACTCGTAAGAAAGACAATCTCTTCTAATATGCCTACAATGGGTTACAGACCTATTTGCAAGTCATTTCTTTGCCCTTCGCTTGTATGATTTTTCCTCCTTGGTAAGCTTCTAGAACTCAATCCAACCAGCGATTCGCCTTACAACTAAGGCGGAGAGTTTGTTCGTGGATTCCCCCTCCAATCACCAACGCCGTGAAGATGTTGCGCTGGTGTTCAAATTTTGAGGACGGGAGAATTTCACGATGTCATTGAATGGTAAAAACAAAACGACCAGGACTGTCATTTTATTAACGATGATCTTCCTGGTGATTGAATTATTAGACGAACTTGTGGATGGAGTCCGGGGTGCTGCGTATCCATTGATTCGCAATGACCTGCATCTTTCCTATGTGCAAGTGGGGCTGTTGCTGACGATACCCAATACAATCAGCAGCCTGATAGAGCCAATTTTGGGAATTTGGGCAGATATCGGTCAGCGACGGCAATTAATTTTGGGAGGAGGCGTTGGTTTTGCGATCGCATTACTCCTCATCTCCCTTAGCGATAACTTTTCCTGGTTATTAGCAGCCTTTGTGGTGTTTTATCCTGCATCTGGTGCCTTTGTCAGTCTTTCCCAGGCGACGCTGATGGACATGGAACCAACGCGCCACGAACAAAACATGGCACGGTGGGCATTAGCGGGTTCTGTCGGCAATGTCCTTGGGCCTTTGGCTTTAGCGGGTGCGATCGCATTCCATCAAAGTTGGCGGAGTGTGTTTTTACTATTGGCGGTATTGACGGGATTACTTGTCGGAATGTTGTGGCAGTATCCAATCGCAACTCCAACGGCATCCTCTGATATTGATCAACCCACGCACAGCTTCAAAGATGGCATCCGTTATGCTATCCAAAGCTTAAAACGAGGTAACGTGTTGCGTTGGTTAACGTTGTTGCAATTTTCCGATTTAATGCTGGATGTTTTGAGTGGCTTTTTAGCACTGTATTTCGTTGATGTCGTGGGTGTAAACAACACACAAGCGAGTTTCGCTCTCACAGCCTGGTTGGGGTTTGGCTTATTGGGAGATTTTCTCCTGATTCCCTTACTCGAACGAGTGCAAGGACTTGCTTATTTGAAGGTTAGCGCTATCCTTGTTTTGTGTCTTTATCCAGCTTTTTTGCTTGTACCCAATATCAATCTCAAGCTGGTCATTCTTTGCTTTCTGGGCCTCCTTAATTCGGGATGGTACTCTATTCTCCAGGGGCAATTGTACACGGCGATGCCGGGGCAGACCGGAACCGTCATGACGCTCAACAACCTGGCAGGTTTGGTGGGTGGTTTAGCTCCGTTTGCACTGGGTTTGGTTGCTCAACAGTATGGTTTGCAACCGACGATGTGGATGTTACTTGCAGCACCCATTGCCTTACTAATTGCGCTTTTTTAAATCCTTTACCACTGGCAGGCGTTGCATCCATTTCGCACTCTTGCCACTGGTAAGGAATAGGATTGTATCAACGGGCGTGTATTTGCAATTTAGGGGATGTTCCCGTTACCCACAGCTCAACTGGTTAACACGCTCGTTGACCAGGCGATCGCTATCTAAGAACTACAAGCTTCTCTCAAAATTATTGCCACCTTAACAGCAGCAGTTTCACTAATAATTTCACAGTCAAAACCAGAGCTGATTGAGGGATTGATTCATCTAATTTAGTTTTAGAGACTAGATTACACAATCGGAAGCGTTATCACAAACTCTGTGCCTCGTCCCCATTCAGAATTGACTTCGAGCGTTCCTCCGTGCTTTTCAACAATAATTTGATGAGCAATCGTTAATCCTAAACCTGTTCCTTTACCAACAGGTTTAGTTGTAAATAGATGGTCAAAGATGCGTTGCTTGATATCTTTCGTCATTCCCATCCCATTATCTGCGATTCGGATTGCAACCTGATGTTCGTTCTTCATTTCGGTTTGAACAATAATATGGTTGGGGTTTTCTTTAATCGCTTCATAGGTGTGACCCAGGTTCGCTTCTTCCACTGCGTCGATTGCATTTGCCAAAATATTCATAAATACCTGATTGAGTTGTCCTAAATAACACTCAACTTTAGGAATTCCACCGTAATTTTTAATGATTTGAATTGCTGGACGATAATTCTGAGCTTTCAAACGATGTTGCAGAATCATCAAGGTACTCTCAAGTCCCTCATGGATGTCAACTGATACCTTGTAATCTACATCAGCACGGGAGAATGTTCTAAGGGATGTACTAATGTTACGAATTCGCTCGATTCCCGTCTGCATAGACAAGAACATTTTTGGTAAATCTCCTAGAAGGTATTCAATATCAATCTCTTCAGCTTTTTGTTCAATTTCTATGCCAGGATTTGGAAATTTAGCTTGATAAAGACGTATATAGTCAACCGCATCTTTAACAGCAAGAGTCGCTTGCTCTAAATTGCCAGAAATACAACCAACTGGATTATTAATCTCATGAGCGATACCAGAAACTAACTGACCAATTGTAGACAATTTTTCATTTTGAATGAACTGCAATTGCGTTTTTTTTAGTTCTTGTAGCGTGCCGGTTAATTCGGCTGTGCGTTTTTGAACAATTTCCTCAAGTTCTTGCTTTTGTTGTTCGAGTTCTAAGCTCAAACGACGAATTTTTAAATGGGTTTGAATCCGAGCAAGTGCTTCTTCATGACGGAAGGGTTTTGTAATATAATCTACTGCTCCTAAGTGTAATCCTTTCACTTTGTCTGTGGTATCTGTCAGCGCCGTCATGAAAATTACTGGAATGTTTTTTGTAGCTGGATTGAGCTGCAATTTACGGCAGGTTTCAAACCCATCAATTCCTGGCATCTGGACATCTAGCAAAATCAAGTCTGGTGGATAGTTCTTAGCTTGCTCAATTCCGCTAAAACCATCCATTTCTACCAAAACTTCATAGCCAGATGAACCCAAAGCGTTATATAATAATTCTAGATTAGTTGGATTATCATCAACTACTAAAATGATTTCGCGATCGGAATTAAATGACATTTTATAATTGCTCCTTTGTTGACTTTTGGTTTATTTATGAATTGAAATACGGGGCAATTAACCCACAGTTTCTTGAAGAAATTTGCGAATTTTGTGAATATTAAATTCTTTCACTAACAAACTTAATTTGTTGGCAAACGGCTGATAACTTTCATCTAGTTGGGCAAGTCGTTCCAGTTCTTGTTGGATGCCTTTGATTTGTCCTCGCTTGGCATATTCCAGTAGGCTCGACAGTTCAGATAGGGGTGGCACAGAGAGTTCGGTTGGGGTTGCGTTTGCGAAGGGCGTTGCGATCGCACGTTCAACAGGTTTTGCATCGGCATAGATCCAGTCCAGGTGCAGATGTTTTGCCAAGAGTCGATATAGTTCCTCGACTTGCACGGGTTTAGCCAGAAAATCGTTGCCGCCTGCTGCAAGGCTTTTACGGCGATCGGCATCATACACGCTTGCCGATGACACAAGGACTGGCAAATCTTTCAACGTTTCTGACTGGCGCAGCAGCACGAGCAAATCCCAACCATTCAGGGTAGGCATGATCAGGTCAGTAATGATTAAATCTGGTTGAACTTGATGCGCCTTTTCCAACCCCTCCCGTCCGTTGCTGGCTTCAATGACGGTGAATCCCAACGGTTGCAGCAAGTTAACCATGACCGAGCGATTTTCCCATCGATCGTCCACAATCAAAATGCTTTTGCGATCGCCCGAATAACCAGAAATTCGCCCCCTGGAAATGTTGCTTACTATTGAGTTCGTCGAGAAAGCACACTCGATCTCAAACTCAAATGTACTACCGACCTTCGGTAAGCTCTTAACGTAGATGTCCCCTCCCATGAGTTCGACAATTTTTTTGGCGATCGCAAGTCCCAATCCAGTCCCCTCCGCTTGTCGCTTAATATCGCCAACCTGCTCAAAGGGGAGGAAAATTTGCTCTAGTTGTTCGGGTAACATCCCAATACCCGTGTCTTCAACCGCAAAGCGAAGCTTCGCGAACGCTAGTTGCTGCGGATTTTCAGTCACCTCCACTCGGAATGTCACGCTACCGGCGTCGGTGAATTTAATCGCATTGCCCAAGAGGTTCAGCAGCACTTGTCGCAAGCGTTTCTCGTCAGTTGCGATCGCTGTGGGCAAATTATCGGGTGGCTGATAAATGAACTCAATGCCTTTTTGCTCGGCGCGGATGCGGCAAATTTCCTCGACTCCTTGCAGAAAGCCAGGTAGATGTAAATCGCTCAAATGCAGTTCCATCTTACGCGCTTCGATTTTGGAGAGATCGAGTACGTCTTCGATCAGCGTTAACAAATGAGAGCCGCAATTATAGATAATGTCGATGCCGTGTTGTTGCTGTTCGGTAAGATTGGGGGCAGCAGAAAGAACTTGAGCATATCCCAGGACACCGTTGAGGGGGGTGCGTAGTTCGTGGCTCATGTTGGCAAGAAATTCACTTTTAGCTTGGTTGGCAACTTCGGCAGAATTCTTCGCCTCATTGAGTTCAGTCGTCCGTTCTTCAACTCTTTGCTCTAATTCATCATTCGCTTGCCGAAGTTTTCTTTCTGCCTTGCGGTTTTCATTCGTCACCGCAGAGATGACAAATGTGGTGATAGCAATGACACAAATAAACGATTGCAGCAGGATCAGCGATTCGTTGGGAGTGGCTTGTTTGGCGAACGAGCCGAAGCCGCGAACGGTTCCAAAAACTGCGATCGCTGACACAATTAGCACGAGTAGCGTTGATACCCGCGCTTCAAACCGAAATGCCGCCCAAATCAGGGGGGGAATTACCATGTATTCGATTGGGTATCCTCCCGAAAAGGCAATATGATCGAGCGCGATTACCCAGACCAATACAAATACAAATTCGAGAATTTGTTGCTGGTCAAATTTTTTGAAACGTTCAGATTTTTGCAACCATGCTAGTAATAGAGGTGTGACAACCAAAATTCCCGTGGTGTCTGATGCCAACCAGGTTCGACACACTTCTGCAAATGCTGTCCAGGGCGCAATCCCACTGGTGCAAAGCGTGACGGCAGCCAAGAGGGAACTAATCAGGGGGGTGGGGATAGTCAGGATGATAAATTTAAAAACATCTTGCGATCGCTCTAAAAAATTGTGGCGTTTGATATAACGATTAATTAAAAAAGTCCCGCTGAATGGAGTAATCAGGTTGACAGCGGGAATAATCAGACTGATTAAAAGATTGTTTGGGAAAAAAAGAATATGACTAACAATGAAATCACTCACAAATAAAATAGGCCAGACGCGATAGCCTAGTAGCAGCATCGCTGCCAAAAAGACACCGAGTGAAGGCCAAAATACGGAGGCACCATTTACAAAGGTCGTGGATAATCCTACGTATCCTAAATAGAGGTGAACAATCGGAATTACCAGCGCTGCTATCAAAAAAGTGCGATCGAGTTTAATTGGGAATTTCTGCGTTATCGCCATCGGCTGCATTTCCTGTCTCCGCGCACAGAGCATAAAAGCAGCAAACTTCTAGGAAGGCTGCTACCCTTATAGTTCCCAAATTGAATTTGAAGTTAACAGCGGGTGAGATTGAGTTGGTGCCCGTGCGATCGCAAGTTGATTGGCGTTATGTTACCAAAGTATGTCCATCTGAATATTGACCCCTGTAAGGTCTAGGGCTAATATATCCATAGTTTATTGTCTCGATCTCATGCTTCCACGGCAGCAATCTCTACACCACTCCACTAGCCAACTACTAGGGCTAGGGCTGCTGCTGCGCCTTGGGCGCAAATAATTTTTTACCACTTAAACCAAGTTTTTCCCTTTCAAGCCTAAATCTCCTTGCCTACGCGGGCAAGTGCGGCATTGTCATTCATTCACCAATTTTTTGGAGATTTTTATGCGACTTCATACAGCACTTGAGATGTTACTGCGACTGTTGGTGGGTTGTCAGGATTGGTCTGCGTCGCAACCTGGCAACTCCTTGTTTAACTCGATTGCGATCGCCACAGCATCTCACAAACACCAAAAATATAGGAAATATCGATCGTGTTGAAGCATCCCGGAACCAAATATCGTTCATTTGCGCCAATTAACTTACCAGACCGCACTTGGTCCTCGAAAACCATTACCCATCCTCCCATCTGGCTGAGTACCGATTTGCGCGATGGCAATCAGGCACTAATCGAGCCGATGCACGTTGAACGCAAGTTACGTCTGTTTAAGCTTTTAGTCGAAATTGGGTTTCAAGAAATCGAAGTTGCATTTCCCTCCGCTTCACAAACTGACTTTGATTTCGTCCGCCGCCTGATCGAGCAGCAATTAATACCCGATAACGTCACAATTCAGGTTTTAACCCCTGCCCGCGAACATCTAATTCGTCGTACCTTTGAAGCATTGCAAGGTGCAAAACGAGCGATCGTGCATCTTTACAATGCCACCTCTCCAGTCTTCCGCCGCACTGTCTTTAATCTCGATCGCGCGGGTACTATCGAGATGGCAACATCCGCAGCGCAATTGATGAACGAACTTGCCGCAGCGCAACCGGAAACTGATTGGTATTTCCAATACTCTCCAGAAACCTTTACGGCGACTGAACTGGATTTTGCTAAAGATATTTGCGATGCAGTTCTGGATGTTTGGCAACCCACACCCCAGCACAAGGCAATTATCAATTTGCCTGCAACTGTTGAAGTTGCAACGCCTAATATATTCGCCGATCAAGTCGAGTGGATGCATCGTAACTTGGCGCGACGAGATAGCGTAATTTTGTGCGTACATCCCCATAACGATCGCGGGTGCGGCGTTGCAGCAGCAGAACTGGCGCAGATGGCAGGTGCGGATCGAGTTGAAGGCTGTCTGTTTGGCAATGGCGAACGCACTGGAAATGTCGATCTGGTGACGCTGGCGCTGAACCTTTACACCCAAGGTATCCATCCCGGTTTGGATTTTTCTGATATCAATATGGTGGCGAGAACGGTGGAAGATTGCACGCAATTGCCAATTCACCCCCGCCATCCGTATGTTGGGGATTTGGTCTTTACTGCGTTCTCTGGTTCCCACCAAGATGCGATCAAGAAAGGCTTGGCGGTACAGGAATCGGATGCACTTTGGGAAGTTCCGTATCTGCCACTCGATCCAACCGATGTGGGACGCAGCTACGAATCGGTGATTCGGGTGAATAGCCAATCGGGTAAGGGTGGCATTACCTTCTTGCTGGAACGGGATTACAGCCTTGTATTGCCTCGGAGGTTGCAAATCGAGTTTAGCCAAGTGGTGCAAAGGGCAATGGATGCTTCCGGGCAGGAAATGTCTGCAACGGATCTGTGGCAACTATTCGAGCAAGAGTATTTGCAGGCAGTATCGCCGTTTAAGTACCTCTCTCACGACTTGTCGGAAACAGACGGCGATGAACAAGCGATCGCAGTATCGCTAGACATGAACGGGAAACGCATCGCTCTAACCGGAAAAGGCAACGGCCCTATTGATGCATTTCTGAAGGCACTAAATCTGGGCATTCGCATCGATCGTTACGACGAACACTCACTCAGCCAGGGTAGCAATGCGTCTGCGATCGCTTATGTTGAGGTGGCTGGCGATCGCTTCCCTGGTTCTTTCTACGGCGTTGGCATCCACTCCAATATTGTCACGGCATCGTTACTCGCTGTTCTGGGTGCGGTTAACCGTGCTTGGCAGCAATTTGATTCAGAAACTCAAATCCAGGTATTACAAAGCTTTGAGTCGGTTTAAGCCTGATTTTTGAGTAAGAGCGATCGCCGATCCACTTCAATATATGTCAGAAGGTGTATAGCAAAATTATGTCTTTAGCAACATGATGTAAGTGTGAGGAGTGAAAGTTATAGCGAAAAGCCCTTGGAGTCGAAACACGGAAAGACGCCCTGGGGCTTTTTAGCGTTTCTTGGCTAAAACTTGCCCCGCACGACTACGAATTAGACATCGCATTATTGAAAACTGGGTAGAAAGTCCCGCCCCGATCGGGCGGCTTTTTGTATGATGCTGTATGCGATCGCAATGATACGATGAAGGCGAATTCCTACGGCACGCTACGCGATCGCACTCTACTCGGATATGTATCGAACTTTCATCCCTGGCATTGCTCCACCTCCAGTACAATCTGAACCTGCGTGGTGGTTCACCTTTGTCGGGAATCAGCTGTTGGTTCGACGGGAAGGGACACTCAGCACAATTCCTACCCTCATCAGTTTGGCAGAGATTGGCTTGGTGCCCGTGCGATCGCAATTTCTCGGCACCCTGGACGATAGACCATGTTACTCGGCGGAACTGCCGAAAGATGCGGTGATAGCCGATGGCATGACTTTGCAAGGACTGCGCGAATTGTACGGCACCTTAGACGAAGACTTGTATGCGCTCAGCAGTCGTGCGATTCAGGTTATGGAATGGGATCGCACCCATCAGTATTGCGGACAGTGTGCGGCTCCCAAAACCCAATTACCCAACGAACGTGCCAAGCGTTGTCCTAAGTGTGGATTAGTCAATTATCCTCGCCTCTCGCCTGCGGTGATTGTACTCATCTCCCGTGGTGAAGAGATATTGTTAGCTCGCGCTTCTCGGTTTCCAGCCGGAATGTACGGTTTGATTGCTGGATTTGTCGAACCGGGAGAATCACTTGAAGAAACAATCGTGCGCGAAGTCCGAGAGGAAGTTGGTATAGAAGTCAAGGATATTCGTTATTTTGGTTCGCAACCTTGGCCTTTTCCCAACTCGCTGATGATTGGATTCACCGCCATCTATGCCAGTGGCGACATTATCATCGACCCGCAAGAATTGGAGGATGCTGCTTGGTTTAGTAAAGACAACCTACCGTTAATTCCTCCTAAACTAAGCATCGCTCGAAAACTTCTCGACTGGTTTGTTTCTACGGATTAAGCGATTCGAGTCTGTAATAAAAGAAGCGATCGCACTGTTCATTCTCTACATCCAGAGCGTGCGATCGCTATTGGCAAAAATCAAGACATTGAAATAAGTTCAACAATAATATCTTCAGGTGCTTACTTCTCCTGACTCAAACTCAACCTTGTCATATATATCTGCAAGCGTTATTTGGAATGAAGGGGAATTTAGAGATACTATTTCATTAGCATCGTCATACTCAGTAAATGTCCAGCGTTTTTGCTCAGTTTTGAAGTATTGCTCAATGTGCATCGTGTATTGGTCAATTAAGATATATTCTTGAAAACTGGGAATAGTACGATAAGCGGTAAATTTTGCGTCTTTGTCATAGCTTCTAGTGGACGCTGACAACACTTCAGCAATCATTAACGGGTTAGTAATGGTGTCTCGCCGTCCTTCTTGTAATTGCAATTCACCCTGAACTACCATGACATCTGGATAAGTATAGATACGTTTTCTAGGAATCCAGAGTCGTTGGTCGGTGACGAATACTCGATAAGGTTGACGCTTGAGTGCAAAATTCAACGCACCACTCAGGTTAAGCGCAATTTGATTGTGATTGGGGGTTCCGCCAGTCATTAGGGCAATTTCACCATTGATATATTCATGCCGTTCTTCTGAGTTAACCTCAAACTCAAGGTATTCTTCGGGTGTGTAAACTTTTTTATCTTCAGCTTGCATAATCATTGTTTCTAAGTTTGAAAATTACACTATTGGGATAAGCCTTTTGGCTAAGTCGGTAAATAAATTATGACAAACTGAATGTTTGGTTATTGTCCCAGTTTCAATCTTGAGCGATCGCTCTCACTGTTCATTCTCCACATCCAGAGTGTGCGATCGCTTGCTGAGGCAGTTGCTATTTTGATAGAGGAAAGCAAGGTTGGTTTTTTATGGAGTGGACAGCAATCTTATGTCTTTTTCCCTTGTTGCACTGAAAATTTTGGTTCCTGCTGTGGCAAAAACACTTCTAGATGCCGCTGGTATTGACTCAACTTTGACAAAGAAAGTATTAGAGCAAGGGTTTGATGCTGCCGCCAATGGAATTCCTGATTCGGGAAATAGGCGCAAGTTGGAACAGAAGATAGGGCAGATAGCAGGTGAACTCGGAACCCAGATACGTCCTCTGTTTGAGCAAGAAGCGAAGAATCTGGCAGCAAATAGTCGAGAGGCAGTTTTGCTGGGAGTTGCTGAAACCCTATTCAAAGGGGGTTTATCGCCTGATGCACTTGTAGGAATGAATTTGGATGCACAGCAGCTTTATCAACATCTGCTGAAAGCAAATCCCAAAATAAGTCGAGATTTTTCTTGGGATGAGAAAGCTTTGTATGAGCAAGCCCTCTTAGTCGCAAGCCAAAGTTTGATTGAAGCTGCACCTAAGTTAGAAGAATTCTCGCTCAGCGTTGCTGCCACAACTCTACAGCGGCTTGACGAGGTTTTGAATGATTTGAAAACTCAGCGGGAACAAGCGTTACAAGCCGCAGACGAGTTTGTGGAGCGTTATTGCAAAACGGTTATCAGTGAACTCGATCGCCTTGAGGTGTTTGGGCTGCCGCGCCTGGACAAGTTGACGCATAAGCAGAGTCTTAGCATGGCATACATTACGCTATCTGTGAGTGGAGACGATGAACCAGACTGTTCCCCTGTGACGTTGATTGATGATATAGGGGTGGGACGGGAAGCAGTAAATCGATCGCGCCGAGTTGATGAGGTGATTTGCAATTGTCGCAGGCTGGTGATCCGGGGAGGTGCGGGTGCGGGAAAAAGTACGTTGCTTCAGTGGCTTGCGGTACGTGCCGCCAGTCGAAATTTCCCTGAAAAGTTGCAACATTGGAATTACAAGATTCCTTTTTTCATTCGGCTGCGAAGTTTGGTTGACGAAGGGTTTCCCACACCGGAAGAGTTCCCTAAACTGATTGCTCGTAATTTTGCAGCAACCATGCCCCAAGGCTGGGCACATAAATATCTCGATCGCGGACACGCATTAGTTTTAATTGACGGTGTGGATGAGTTGCCCAGCCAGCAACGGCAAGCTTTTTTTGAAGCTCTCCAAGATTTGGTAAGAGATTTTTCTGATGCAACGTATATCGTGACCTCTCGTCCTTCTGGTCTAAAGAGTTTACAGGGTGAGGAATGGGAAGATTGGGTCAAGAATGAAAATTTTAAGAATCTTACGCTGGAACCGATGAGTTCCACAAATGTTGAAGAGTTTGTGAGTCGTTGGCATCGTGCGCTTAACAGTAACAGTTCATCTAACACTCAGCAAGACGATCCAATGCAAATTGCTGACAATTTGAAGCGTCAGTTGCGCCAGCGTGCGGAATTGAGGCGGCTGGCATCTACTCCGCTTCTGTGTGCGATGATTTGCGCGTTGCATCGCGAACGACTTGAAGCCCTTCCCAGTTCAAGGCTTCAGCTCTATCGAGAGTGTATTGATATGCTGTTGAACCGTCGGGATGAGGGACGCAAAATTCCCTTGGATGAAACTTACCCAACTGGGTTGAATGAAGACCAGAAGATGGCATTTATTCAAAGCCTTGCCTTCTGGTTAATGGAAAACAATCGCTCTGATATTGAAATAGACCGAGTGGATGCTCATTTTGATCGCCGTTTGAAACTGATGAGTCTGCCGCAAGCCGTGACCGGAGAGCAAATCCGGTCTCTGTTTGTCGATCGATCGGGGCTGTTACGAGAACCCGTAATGGGACAAATTGATTTTGCTCATCGCACCTTTCAAGAGTATCTGGCAGCGAAGGCAGCACTGGAAGACGATAGTCTTGATTTGCTATTGCAGCGGGCGACGGATGACCAGTGGCGTGAAGCCATTATCGCGGCGGCGGGGCTGGGTCGTGCTAAAGAGAAAGAGAAATTGCTTAAAGCATTAATTGAGAAAGGCAATACAGACCCAGACAAAAAACACTATCTGCATCTGCTAGCCGTTGCCTGCCTAGAAACTGTTGTAGAAGTCGATGCTAATATCCGGCAGGAGGTACTGGACAATGCAAAGGTACTGTTGCCGCCAAAAGATGAGGATGAGGTTGCAATGGTTGCCAGAGCAGGGGATGCGATTGTTCCTTTGCTAGAGTACAAGCCGCAATTTTCTGCTGAAGAAGCCTGCAATTGTATTGCAGCACTGACCCGCATCGGGAGCAGTACTGCTATGCAAAAGCTAGTACCCTATGCAGAGGCAAAGTTTAATTCACAGGAGGGCGCATCTCGGCTCAGTCACGTATTGGGAAGAGGCTGGGACTACTTTGACCGTGATGCCTACGTTCGTGATGTTCTATCACTTCTAAAAACATTGTTTTTGAGCGGAATCCAGGTAAAAGATATCACTCCTCTGACTGCGCTGACTCAGTTACAAACATTGTTTTTGAGCGGAACCCAGGTACAAGATATCACTCCTCTAACTGCGCTGACTCAGTTACAAACATTGTTTTTGAGCGGAACCCAGGTACAAGATATCACTCCTCTGACTGCGCTGACTCAGTTACAAGCATTGTATCTGAGCGGAACCCAGGTAAAAGATATCACTCCTCTAACTGCGCTGACTCAGTTACAAACATTGTTTTTGAGCGAAACCCAGTTAAAAGATATCACTCCTCTAACTGCGCTGACTCAGTTACAAACATTGTTTTTAAGCGAAACCCAAGTACAAGATATCACTCCTCTGACTGTACTGGCTCAGTTACAAACATTGGAGTTGAGAGAAACCCAGATACAAGATATCACCCCTCTGACTGGCCTGACTCAGTTACAAACATTGGATTTGAGCGGAACCCAGGTACAAGATATCACCCCTCTGACTGGCCTGACTCAATTACAAGCATTGTATCTGAGCGGAACTCAGGTACAAGATATCACTCCTCTAACTGCGCTGACTCAGTTACAAACATTGGATTTGAGCGGAACTCAGGTACAAGATATCACTCCTCTAACTGCGCTGACTCAGTTACAAACATTGGATTTGAGCGGAACTCAGGTACAAGATATCACTCCTCTAACTGCGCTGACTCAGTTACAAACATTGGATTTGAGCGGAACTCAGGTACAAGATATCACTCCTCTAACTGCGCTGACTCAGTTACAAGCATTGGATTTGAGCGGAACTCAGGTACAAGATATCACTCCTCTAACTGCGCTGACTCAGTTACAAACATTGGATTTGAGCGGAACTCAGGTACAAAATATCACTCCTCTAACTGCGCTGACTCAGTTACAAAGATTATCTTTGATAAGAACCCAGGTACTAGATATCAGCCCTCTTAAAGAACTAACAAATCTAGAGATTTGGACAGACGACTCTAATTAACTAGCGCTTTGGAGGGATATGGGCTTTAATGTATTGCATTTCTAACTCAAGTTTTGAAGCAGTGCGATCGCATCTTTGCTAAGTTTTCGCTGCACGTAGAAGCGCGATCACCTATTATCTAGCCTAAGTTTAAGCAGTTGCAGCGGTTTGCTCTTCAGGGAGAAATGCTAGAACAATTCGCTCTCTTGGAATGCCTGCGGCGATTAAGTCTTTGGTGATTCCCTGTTCCATCCCGTCATACTCCACCCAAACCTTACCCTCACGCAGAGTCACATAAATCAAATTTCCCCTAACTCTTCGTCCTCTATCCCAACCCACTTGCATCAGCGCATAGCGGTTTTGCGTGTCGTCAAATACCGTGTCGAGACGAATATCACCGTGAGAAGGCTTGAACTGGGCGTATCGTTGAATTACTTGCTTTACAATGTCCCGTTCTTGAGTGGTGGTATCCATTGCTTCACCTCTTGCGCCGCTACATCTACAATAAGCAATTTCATCGGTAACTCACGCCTCACCAACTCACCAATCGGTTCGCTGAAAATCCCGTCGAAGGTTGTGTCTGCAATAGCGAGATACAATTCACGATCTGGATCGACCTGTTCAAGTAGAAGTCGATAAAGAACATATTGACCAATCGCTTGCTCCAAATCAGCAATTGCCGAATTGCCTCGAAACTCCTTAATTTCAACGGCGATTCGACTGCTGCCGCGTCTGGCACCAATAAATCGCCCTGCAATACCGCTGACGGCATCTAATCTTGCTGCTAAGTCGATAAAGAGAAATCGCTCACCATAGGATATGACATAGGGATCGTCCGTGATTTCCCAACCCTCCTTGATGAGAGCTTGCCTGATGATGTTATGGATCGCATCTCGTTGAGGCATGACTTAATCGGTCATAAGCCGCATGACTAGCCTATAGTACGCTATGCGAACTGACTTGTCAGCGCAACGCGATCGCATCCTTGCTAAATTTTAGTTGCAAGCAGAAATCAGTGCGATCGCATCCTCGCACAAACTTGCGCGATCGCTCTTGGTAGAAGATTTCCTGTCTTATCTTACGCTCACCTGACGCTTGAATACCGTCTCACTTAACCAACCACTATTCGGGTATTCGTGGATTACTTCAACTTGGTACTTGCCAGGGGTAAGCTTGTTAAGATTCGCTTCATAGCGGAAATTGCCGACCATGAGGATACATCCACCAGTCTCACGTGGACGGATGGTAACGCGCACTGTTACTTTCTTACCTTTGCGTTCCGCTGCACCGCTGAGCTTCTGGCAAGGAGTTGATGCGGATAGGTCTGTACGAACCGTAATATTTCCCGCGCCACCTCTTGCACTCACCAAAGGACGTTCTAACACTTGTCCAGGCGTACCCGGTTGAACGATGAACCGAAACCAGTCTGCTTGAGAAGGCGTGTTCGTTGAGGACACATTCAAGGGATTGGACGCCAAAAAAGAAGCGAATACACTGGCGAGTAGCAGAGTCTTCATGGTCGGTTGCTATTAATAAAAGGAAAAAAGATTGGAGCGTGCCATGCTTTAACCTGTATGACACTCAGCACGACTTCTCAGTTCCCTTCAACAGCGATCGCATTCATCACCCGCACTTGCGATCGCAACCTCAAACAAACTTGCGCGAACTAACAAGTCAGCGCAACGCGATCGCTCTTGGTAGAAGATTTCCTGTCTTATCTTACGCTCACCTTACGCTTGAATACTGTTCCACTTGGCCAACCATTATTCACATATTCGTGGATTACTTCAACCTGGTACTTGCCAGGGGTAAGCTTGTTAAGAGTAGCTTCATAGCGAAAATTGCCGATTGTGGCGATACATCCACCCTCAGGTTGACGGATGGTAACGCGCACTGTTACTTTCTTTCCTTTGCGTTCCGCCGCACCGCTGAGCTTCTGGCAAGGATCTGATGCAGATAGGTCTGCACGAATTACAATACTTCCCGCGCCACCTTTTGCACTCACCAAAGGACGTTCTAACGCTTGCCCTGAGGTACGTGGTTGAGCAATGAAACGAAACCAGTCTGCTTGAGAAGGCGTGTTCGTTGAGGACACATTCAAGGGATTAGACGCCAAAAAAGAAGCGAATACACTGGCGAGTAGCAGAGTCTTCATGGTCGGTTTCTATTAATAAAAGAAAAAAGATTGGAGCGTGCCATGCTTTAACCTGTATGACACTCAGCACGACTTCTCAGTTCCCTTCAACAGGGATCGCATTCATCACCCGCACTTGCGATCGCAACCTACAAATAAACTTGCGCGAACTGACTTGTCAGCGCAACGCGATCGCTCCATCACGGTGCCATCAATTTCATGCAACCATACCAAATAGGTTTCGAGTAGTTGAGCCGCATGAAATACAACTGGATAAAAATTCTGCGCTGGTTTGCGATTGGAGTTCTCATTACTTTAGCAATCTGGCTGCTCAACAAATATGGGATTGAGCAAGTTCGAGAACAGGTGGAGCAGTTTGGCATCTGGGCACCCGCGATCGTGTTTGGGCTGCGCTTTACCAGTATCATCGTGCCAGTGCTTCCAGGTACTGCTTACGCGATTTTAGCAGGAGGTCTGTTTGGGTTCGCTCAAGGATTGCTAGTGGTTGCGTTGGCAGATTTAGCCTCGTGTACGTTCAATTTCTATATTGCTCGTCGTTACGGACGGGGTTTAGTAGAGCGATTTGTCGGTCAGCAATTTATGGAAAAAGTCGATCGCCTCGCTCAACAACATTTAGAAGGCAACTTTTTCCTGATGACGGGTCTTTTGATGACCGGACTGTTTGATTTTGTCGCTTATGCTGCCGGAATGACCACAATGCGTTGGCAAAGCTATTTCTTAGCTCTCGGCGTCAGCATTCTGATTGCCAAACCGCTTTGGGTCGCTGCTGGCGCTGGAATCTTTGAAGGCAGTCAGTTACTCTTAGGCTTTGCGATCCTCGGAGCATTTGGCATCGGCATCGTCACCGCTATTGTCCAACGCCAGTCGAAGCAATAATCGGCTAGGTGCTGAATGGCGGCGATGTGACAAACGCGATCGCATCCTCGAACAAACTTGCGCGAACTGACAACTCAGCGCTTCGCTATCGCATCTTTGCTAAATTTTGGCTGCACGTAGAAGCGCGATCGCCTGTCGTTATAGTTTGAGTTTAGGCAGTTGCGGTAATCTTGCTCCAACTATAATTGGACAAAAGGCTCTCAGGTAAAGACATGACTACAGTCGCTATCTTGCCAGTATCTGATGCCAATGGCGAGAGGCTTTATCGAGCGATTGCGCTTGGCGCACGCTACGCGAACGCAGGTGATAAGCAATCAACAGGTAAAACCGCAGGTGAAGCGCTCGATGCGTTAACTGCTCAGTTAGAAGGTAGCGAATCGGGTACGTTACTGCTTATCCAGAGTTTTCGTCCTGACTGGTTTTTTAGTGCTGGGGAGCAACAGCGTTTATCAGAGTTGATGAGTTTGTGGCGAACAGCACGCGATGAAGGACAGGTGCTACCTCCAGAACAACAAGCAGAGCTAGATAAACTTGTTGAAGCTGAATTAAAAGCAGCCACAGCCCGAACAGCAGCTTTGGTGCAACAACTGAGTCAATAAACCCTTTCTATACTCTAGTCGCTGATCACGCTGCTCATCGATGTGAATATTGTTATGCTCCAGAGCTAGTTTTCAACTTCCCGTTTGAAGTCGAACATATTGTCCCTCTTTACCGAGGCGGCGCTGATGCTGAATTCAATTTAGCTCTCGCTTGTCGCTCCTGCAATCTTCGGAAAGGAACTCGCATCAGTGGAATCGATCCTGAATCCGGTACGGAAGTTCGTCTGTTTAATCCAAGACAAGACCAATGGAACGACCATTTCCAAGTAGACAGCGATTCTGGAACGCTTGTGGGAAAAACGCCTATTGGAAGAGTAACGATTGCGTGTTTAGAGATAAATAGTCAAGCACAAGTAACGGCGCAGCAGCTATGGATTCGTCTAAGTTTATTTCCTTAACACTACCTATATCGTCATGGGTGATAAGCTGAACGACTAGCTTATAGTAAGCTATGCGAATTGACAAGTCAGGGCAACGCGATCGCATATTAACTGTAAGATCGCTTGAGAAATGTACTCGCAACTTTCCCATAGGGAAAACACATTTAAATAGTTGTGGGGCAGCGATTATAAATAATCGCTGCCCCACACAGAGTATTCACTATTTCTTGCGTTACTTACGCAGGAAGCAATACTGTGTCAATGACGTGGATGACACCATTATCAGCAGCAACATCCGCTGTTGCAACTGTTGCATCATTCACTTTGACGCCACCATTGGAAGCATCAATTTTCACGTCTGAACCCTGAACTGTAGTAGCTGACTTCAGCTTAACTACGTCAGCTGCCATCACTTTGCCGGAAACGACATGATAGGTCAGGATTTGCTTAAGCTTCGGAATATCTTGAAGCAAAGAATCTACTGTACCTGCGGGAAGTTTAGCGAAAGCTTCATCAGTAGGCGCAAACACAGTGAAGGGACCAGCGCCTTGTAGTGTATCAACCAAACCAGCAGCTTTGACGGCAGCAACTAGGGTGTTAAATGAACCAGCCTGAACGGCGGTATCAACGATATTAGCCAAGTTTTTTACCTAGTTTTTTGTCTCTTGTTAACAACTATAAAGTTTATTTTAATAAATTGTCTGTACCTTTAGGCATATCCCCAATTTGTTGAGTCGAAAGCCACACAAATACTAGATATCGTTTATACTAACAAAGTCATAGATTTGATTTAGGTTAAGTTGAGTTTATGCAAAAGTTATAGGATAAACTTCAACTTTATTTAAGAAGATTACTGAGCGTTTTTATAACAATAATTACTGGAATAGCATACATTGCTGCAAACACAGCCGACGCACCAGTTTCTCATATTTTTAATATAAATTCATGTAGTTTTATCCTAATCTTGTAGATTAACCTGCTTAGCTGAATTTGGCAAATGCGGAGCAATGGAGACCTAAAGCAGCGTTTCAGCGAAAGCAGATTTTCTGTTTTGTAACGGTAAGTGCGATTGGGCAAAGCCCAGGGACTGTCTCAAGAGATCCCAAAAGCTGCTAAGCGCGATCGCACTCTTCTTAAATAAAGCCTAGTTAACGTGAGTTCGGGTTAAGCAGGCAAGGCAGCATCGTTGATCAGGGAGGGCTTCTTGGGCTGGTGGCAGTAGGCAATTAAGCCGGCTATCAAATTGACGGCAAAGTTGACAGGA